>PXCX01000257.1 GCA_003565195.1 PVC group bacterium
ACGGGCCTCTGCACGCGAAAATGCCCTGATTGCAACTTCCCAAGGCTAAATCCGCGCCTGAACTCTGAACACCGAACTCTGAACACCCCATCCGAAACCCTTTTCGGACAGGCTCTACCTAAAATGTGACACCGATAAAAGCCGCCATCGTGGGACTACTCAAATCGAGAGCAATTTGGTTGGGCCCGATCTTGATCCGGGTCCGTTCGATCCATTCATAGCCCGCGCTCACGCCCGCGCTCCAGGACGGACCGAGCGCGACCGCCGCACCGAGCTGTAGCTGCCCACCCCACAGCCAATCGGTTTGGCGTTCACGTTCATACCAACATCGCATTACGCTGCTTTGACCATCCGCACTGATGGCCTCGAACACTTCATGGCGGTCGACCGACATGTTCAGGTAATTAAGTACCAGCGCCACGGTTGCATGAAGGTAAGTACGCGTACCCAGCCGGCATCCGAATCGAGGGCCGACAACCGCCTGCAGTAAATCGGCCTGAAGCGCGAGATCAACGCGGTTCGCGGTATGCCACTCGGTCTGCCCGGTCTGCCGGGTCTCTTGGGCAAGACGGCGTGAACGCTGCACCTGCCGTTCCGTTTGTTGCGGTCGATTCTCGAGCAAAGGATCATCCGGAGGATCGGCGTCCGACCCATCGTAGGGTGCATCCGGCGGATCCGGATACAACGGCTGGTCGGGATATTCATACGTATATGTATCGGTAACATGATCCACAACCACCATCGTTCGCCGTGTCGTGTATTCACGATCGATCACCGTTTGCCGAAATGTCGTATCCTTCAAGGATGTGTTGATTTCCGGAAAGTAGCGTACGCCCGCCGTCCATTCGGTTCCGCTTGCCGGCTTTTGTTTAAGCATCATTGCGAATTCGATTTCGATTCCGGCACTGCCAAACCGGCGTTCCGCGGCCATGTCGGTATCCCTGTCGGTTTGAACCGAACGGATGTTTTGGCGGTCTTCGACAATATCAACGTGTTCCAAAACTGTTTCGCGGCGGAAGGTCAAGGTCTCGGCAAGCGGATCATATTGGTCGGCATCCTGATATCCCCAATTGACCGTCCAATGATCATCGGGAACACCGGGGACACCAGTAATTGGATCACGATAAACATAACCATCATCGAAGTCACGATCTCCGTATTGACTGATATCATCAGGATTCGGACCGACGGGCGATGGTTCTCCGATGCGAGTGTGTTCAGCGTGTCGGCGCGGCCCGATCAAGCCGGCAACCTGCTGTTGGGTACGCGACGTTCCTGAAACCGAAATCTCCATATCAGAGCGGTAAACCGCCCCGCCGCGCCAGCGCCAACGCGGTGTGCGGGCCTGGCTCTGATCGGCCGCAAAAGACGGTTGCGCAGCGGCAAAACCCGTCAACAGCCCGATCACAGGCATCCAGATATATCTTCCCCGCAACATCGTTTCACGTCCGATTCTAGTCACGTCTTTCCTCATAAAATGTCTATCGTGGTCGACGCTTAAGAACGATGACTATAGCAGGTCTTCCGCCACGATGCAAGAAATCCGATGGTTCAGGGTGCGACACGCCAATAAACGGAACGAAGCACGGCGCGCATTACCGGTGCCGCACCAGTCGTGCAGCATAAGCACCGTCGGTTTGGCTGTCGGGAGGAAACAATTTATTCTCCTGGACACACCTGAACTCCGGATTTGACGCGATCCAATCGGCCACAACCCGTTCGTTCTCTTCACATTCCAAGCTGCAAGTACTGTATACGATCCGACCTTCAGGCTTGATCAAACCGGCTGCCGCCGATAACAAAGCCTTTTGGCATGATCTCATCGTCTGCAAATGTTCGGGTTGAAACCGCCAGCGGACATCGGGACGACGTCGCAACACGCCGGTATTCGAGCAGGGCACATCGAGTAGAACGGCATCAAATCCTTGAGGAGCGATCTTGTGTAACGCATCAGGTCTCGGACCATCTTGCCCGGTCAGATCGCCCTGCAAGACTTCGACCTCGCCAAGTTTCAGCCTCGCCATATTCGCATTCAGACGCCGGATACGCCGTGGATCCTTGTCCATTGCGACAAGCGAACCACTGTGATTCATTCGATCCGCCAGCACCGCGGTTTTACCGCCCGGCGCGGCACAGGCATCGAGAATCCGTTCTCCCGGTTGCGGCGCCAGCGTATCGACCGCCATCAGGGTTGCGGGATCCTGCACGGAAAAAGCTCCCTGCTCGTATCCGGGAACGGTTTCCAGGCCGATACCTCTCGGCAGGACAAGACATTCCCGCGGTCGTGCCGGATGGGGTAAGGCAGCAATGCCGGCGGCCTGCAACCGTTCGCGCAAACCGGTATTGACAGCGCCGTCATAATGCGGGCGAATCACCACATCGCCGTGCTCGTTATTCCAGCAACACAACCGTTCCGCAGCAACAGCGCCGTACTGTTGTGTCCAACGTTGCCATAATATATCGGGATGCGACAAACGCAAGGGAACCGGGGCCGATGCCAGCATACGGTCGACGTTTGAACGATCGCGCAACATGCCGCGCAGTACCGCATTGATAAAGCCGGCTTCGGCACGCGTGCAGCGGCGTCGCGCGAGGGCGACCATTTCATGGACCACCGCATGCGCCGGTGAATCGGTCATCCCGAACAGTTCACAAGCCGCTGTCAACAACACGGC
>PXCX01000296.1 GCA_003565195.1 PVC group bacterium
ATCACCTCGCCGGGCTTGGTCAGGACATCCCAAATGGCGGGGTCGCTCTCGGCGCTGACATTCTGGATAATGCCGAAAATTCCGGCTTCGGCGTTGACCGCCATCAGTTTCCCGTCAACCGCGCGGAAGTAGGCGATATCGTCGGCCATGATGGTTTCGCCCGGCAGCATTGCGGTCGAGGTTTTGCCGCAGGCGCTGGGGAAGGCGCCGGCCATGTACGTCGTGCGTCCGCCGGGACCCTTGACGCCCGAAATGAACATGTGTTCCGCCAGCCAGCCTTCGCGATCGGCCTTTCGAATCGTCAATCTCAACGCCAGTTTCTTGAGTCCAACCGTATTCCCCGCGTACTGGGTGTTGACACTGTACACAGTATCCTGGGTATGATCGATGTAGATCCGCTTATTCTCCACATCAACGCTGGTCATGCGTTCGTCAACCTGACCGCTCGAATGCATGGTCGCGAAAAACTCGGCCTTTTCGCCCAGACGCTTGAATTCCTCGTAGCCCACGTTGTAGAGCAGGTTAAGCGCATGCGACACGTAGTACGAATCGGTGCACTCGACGCAGGGAATGTTGAACGAAGATTTTTTGGGACCCAGCGTCATAAACCGGACAATCATGGTCCGTCCCTTCATCGAGCCTTTCAGCAGGCCGCGGATTTCCGCCAAGCCTTCCTCGCGCTCGCACTGCATCAGAGCTTGGCTGAGTTTCTCGCCTTTGGGAACGAGGTACTTGGTAACTTCCCGGTCACGCCCCTGGTCTTCCGGGCCGTCAAAATGTATCGTATGCCCCGGAATTTTGAGTTCGGACTCTTCCTTGAGTTTTATCGCCATCTTGCGGGTATGCTCAACATCTTCGTCGGAATCCGAGCTGACCCAGACATTGTCCGGCTCACATACCTGGATGGCATCGGTGACAAACGCATGCAGTTTGTCGTTTTGAATGGCGGCGAGTTTGGCAAAACTGGCCTCATCCAGTTTTTCTTTCAGTAAGTTCATGTCGGGTTGTGCCATCGTTTTTTTCTCCTTTTTTGAATATGGCGTTGCGTTGTTGACTGAACCGCGCGAAATCCGGACACTTTTTAATCGATATGCGTCGATTTGTCAATCGCAAAAAAAAATGAAAGATCAGGAATTGACGATTTGCGTGTTCTGTGTCATAGTTTAGGTTTTTGAGATTGCGAGTTCAGATTGTTATGCACTTATCCAAGACCTTTATCCCGACGTTACGCGAAACGCCACAGGATGCCGAAATCGCCAGTCATCGTTTAATGTTGCGGGCGGGCATGATCCGCCGTGTCAGTGGCGGTATTTTCACATTTTTACCGTTGGGCTTGCGCGCCTTACGCCAAGTCGAACGGATTGTGCGGGAAGAAATTGATCGTGCCGGTGCCATCGAGGTTTTGATGCCGGGATTGCAACCGCGTGAAATATGGGAACAATCCGGACGTTACGATCTGATGCGCGACGTGATGTTCAGGATTCATGATCGCCAGGGCCATGATCTGGCGCTGGGTCCGACCCATGAAGAGGTCATTACCGGCTTGGTTGCTCATGAAATTAGTTCCTACCGTCAGTTGCCATGCACGTTTTACCAGGTACAAACCAAGTATCGCGACGAAATCCGGCCGCGTTTCGGGTTGATGCGTGCGCGCGAATTCGTCATGAAAGATGCCTACAGTTTCGATGCCAGTTGGGACGCGGCCGACGGCAGTTACCAAGCAATGTACGATGCCTACGAACGGATATTTGCGCGTTGCGGCCTGAATGTTAAAGTGGTCGAAGCCGACTCGGGCGCCATGGGCGGTCAATGGTCGCATGAATTCATGGTGCTGGCGGATAGCGGCGAGGACGGTTTAGTTGAGTGCAATGGTTGCACTTACGCGGCGAACCTGGAAAAGGCGGAGCGGGCGCGTGGCGCGCCGCCGGAGAACAGCGCGGACAACGGTTGTCCCTCCCCTGAAAAGGTTGTCACCCCGGAAACGACCACGATCGAGGCGGTTTCCGCGCTGCTTGATATTCCGGCGCAGCGCTTGATCAAGACCCTGATATATACGGCCGACATCCAGCCGGTCGCGGTTCTGACAAGCGGTGATCGCGAGATCAACGAGCTAAAACTGGCACGCGCCCTGGGTTGCCGCGAACTGACGGCTGCCGATGCAGCGACGGTTGAGCGTGTAACCGGCGCCCCGGTAGGTTATGCCGGTCCGATCGGTTTATCGATACCGATTCATGCGGATCTTGAGTTACGGGGCGCCAGTGACTATGTATGCGGTGCCAATCAAGCTGATACGCACACGCTGCATGTCGACATCGAACGTGATGTAACGGTCACGGGATATGCCGATCTGACCAATGCCCGCGGCGGCGATGGTTGTCCGCAATGCGACGATGGCGTGTTGCAAGCCAAACGCGGAATTGAAGTTGGTCATGTCTTCAAGCTGGGCACCAAATATTCGGAAGCGTTCGATGCCCGATACCTGACGGCCGAAGGCGAGCAGAAACCGCTGGTGATGGGGTGTTACGGAATTGGCGTTACGCGCACCCTGCAAGCGGTAATTGAACAGCATCACGATGCCAACGGTATATGCTGGCCGTCATCGGTTGCGCCATACAAGGTGGTTTTACTGCCGCTCAATTTGTCGCACGATGCAACGCGCGAAACCACGGAACGGTTGAGCGCCGAACTGACGGCCGCCGGCTGGGAACCTTTGATTGACGATCGGGACGAACGGCCGGGCGTAAAGTTCAAGGATGCCGATCTGATAGGTTATCCGGTACGCGTCGTGATCAGCGAACGCTCGCTTGCGGCCGGCGGCGTTGAAATCAAGGCTCGCGCCGCGGACAAACCGCAAACCTTACCCTTGGCCGAGGCGATGTCTCAAATCGGGGAATTTTTGTCATGATTATCGTTCTTAAATCCGGCGCCAGCGAGGCTGACATCCAAGGTGTGGCCGACGAGGTACGCCAATGCGGCTACGAGCCGCACATTATCACCGGCGTGGCGCGCACAGTAGTGGCTGCGGTAGGCGACGAGACAACCCAGAAAACGCTTGAAACGCTGGCATCGTTACCTGTGGTGGAAAACGTTTTACCTATCCAGAAACGGTATAAACTGGTAAGTCGCGAGGCGCAAACCGAAACGACGCGCGTTCAGGCCGGTCCGTGTTGTTTCGGCAACCGCGATTTTCATGTCATTGCGGGACCCTGTTCCGTGGAAAACCTGGAACAGATGCTGACCGTTGCCGACGCCGCGAAGGCGGCAGGCGCCACGTTGTTACGCGGCGGCGCCTACAAGCCAAGGACATCACCCTACGATTTCCAGGGTTTGGGGGAGGAAGGTCTGGAGATCCTGCAAACCGTCAAACAACGGACCGGACTGCCAATCGTTACGGAAGTCGTCAGTGAAGCCGATGTGGATCCGATGCGTAAAATCGTTGATGTTTTTCAGGTCGGAGCGCGTAACATGATGAATTATTCGCTACTGGGAGCGGTGGCCCGAACCGGCCTGCCGGTTTTACTCAAGCGCGGACTCGCAGCCACGATTGAAGAATGGTTTCTGGCCGCCGAATACCTTGCCAAGCAAGGAAACTCCCAGATTATTCTGTGCGAGCGAGGCATCCGCACCTTCGAGCGCGCCACCCGCAATACACTCGATATCAGCGCAATTGCGATCGCCAAACAAGAATGTAACCTGCCGGTTATTGCCGATCCCAGCCATGCTGCCGGCCGCATCGACATCATCAATGGGTTGTCGCGTGCCGCCATCGCGGCCGGTGCCGACGGTTTAATGATCGAGGTGCATCCCCACCCCGAAAAAGCCAGCAGTGACGGTTCGCAATCACTGAATCAGGATCAGTTCTCGCGTTTAATGCAGGACATTCATCCGATTCTGACGGCTTGCGGCCGCCGTTTGCCCGAACCGGCCGGCGGCAGCACCGAAACCGACACCCCCACTCACAACCTGCTAAACCGCAAGGAGAGTCAAGCATGATCAAAAAGGAATTGATAAATCAAATTGCCGAGGAAACCGGCTTTCTGCCGATCGACGTTCGCGCGGTCGTCCAGCTAGCTCTTGACAAAATTGTCGAGGCGATTGCCAACGGCGAACGGATTGAATTCCGCGACTTTGGTGTCTTTGAAACCGTGCAACGCCGGCCGCGTATCGGTCGTAACCCCAATAACCCGCGGCAGATCTACCATGTTCCCGCACACCATGTTGTACGTTTCAAGCCGGGCAAAATCATGAAACAAAAGGTTGCTGCCGCCCGTAACGCATGAAGGCCAGCGCTTCCGTTGATATCATGCCGCCACGCGGGATGCGCGACTTTTACCCGCATCAAACGGGGTTGCGCGAAATACTGTTCGACACCTGGTCGAAAGCCGCTCAGCGCCATGGTTTTGTGCAGTACGATGCCTGCATTGTCGAAAATCTGGCGTTACTGAAACGCAAGGCGGGTGAAGAGATTGTTGATCAGATCTATGCGTTTAACGACAAAAGCGGTCGTAAACTGGCGTTGCGCCCGGAGATCACGCCATCGCTTGCGCGGATGGTGGCCGCTCGCTGGCATGCGCTATCGTTCCCTTTAAAATGGTTTGCGATCGGACAATGTTTCCGTTACGAACGCATGTCACGCGGCCGCAAACGGGAACATTACCAGTGGAACCTGGATGTTATCGGCGCGCCCGGTCCCGCACCGGAAGTGGAATTACTGACCACTGCCCTCAGCGCAATCGCCGATCTCGGGCTGGATTCGGCGATCCGGGTTCATATCAGCAATCGTGCCCTGCTTGCCGATTTACTGTCACACCAGGGAATTTCGGCCGACCGGCACGCCGATCTTTTTTTGGTTCTCGATAAACGCGGCAAACTA
This sequence comes from PVC group bacterium, assembly GCA_003565195.1. Classification (GTDB taxonomy): domain Bacteria; phylum Verrucomicrobiota; class Kiritimatiellia; order CAIKKV01; family PXCX01; genus PXCX01. The sequence continues at coordinate 4,874 of PXCX01000296.1, forward strand.
TCCGATGCTGCCACGAGCGAAATGCTCGGCAAGAACGGATTTACGGCGGAAACCACCGCAAAGATTTTCGAATTATTCCGGCTTGACAGTCTTGATGCGGTACGCCGGCATCTGGGAAAGACCACTCCGGCGCTTGAACATACCGCCGCGATTTTCGAGGGTGTAAGCGCCTACGGCTGGGGGGATCGGATTGTCTTTGATCTTTCCGTCGTGCGCGGCTTGAATTATTACACCGGCACCGTGTTTGAGGCGTTTGACGTCGATCGCCGTTTCCGGGCCGTTTTCGGAGGCGGCCGTTACGATCATTTACTGGAACAGATCGGCGGTCGTCCGATACCGGCCGTTGGGCTTGGTTTCGGGGATGTGGTGGTCATGGAAATCATGAATGAACGGGGCTGCACACCATCGGTACCGGCGGCGGCAGACACCGTGATCGGTTACATGGAGCCGTCCCAGTTTTTGACTGGCTTGCGGGTTGCCCGCGCGTTACGATGCCGGCACGAACGGGTGGATCTGGCCATGGTTCCGGAAAAAGCACGCGCATTTTTCGGTCGCGCCAGCCATGCCGGCGCCCGCTACGCAATCTATATCGGACCCGACGACGTAGAAAAAGGTTGCCTTCGTCGCAAGGATTTGGAACAGCGGACGGAGGCAACGCTCTGCTTGCGCGATTTTATCGGAGACGCATCATGAAACCACGTTCTCTTACCGTCGGCGCTTTTCAATCCGAATGCTATCTGCTTAACGTGCCCGGTGTTTTGATCATTGATCCGGGCGACGAGGCGCCGGCGATCGCAGCAGCCTTAACCGAATTCGATACACCGGTTGAAGCCTATCTATTGACCCATGGCCATGCCGATCATATTTGCGCGTTGGCAACATTGGTAGCGCAACATCCGGCGCCGGTGTATCTTCACGAAGCGGACGCTGCCTGGGCATTCAGCGAGGCCAACCAAATGCCGCCGTTTTATACCCCGACCCTATCCGTACCGCAAGACCTGATGAGTCTATGCGACGGACAGAGGCTGCGTTTCGGCGACCATACGGTTCAGGCAATCGGCACACCGGGACACACTCCCGGATCGGTTTGCTATCATGTTGAGGGAGAAAAAATCTTATTCAGCGGCGACACCTTATTCAGCGGTTCGATCGGACGCACCGATCTAGCAGGCGGTGATACGATCCGGATGCAATCTTCATTACAAAAGCTGGCGGCGATGGCGCCCGAGACTGTGGTTTATCCTGGTCACGGTCCGGCCACGTCCATCGCGCGGGAATTGCGTATTAATCCGTTTATGAGGAGTTGAACCGCTTGCGCGGGTCGGATATCGGGTGGCGGGTGTTAAGGCCTTATTGAGGATCGACAATGTTACGTCAACGAATCATCAGTGCCATCGGCATGTTGCTGGCGTTATTCGCTGCGGCGTTTCTTCTGCCGCCGATCGGAATCATGTTGCTGATCATGGTTCTGGGCGTACTGGGACTGATCGAATATGATCGTCTGCTACGGCATGCCGGCGTCGCGGTATTTACGAAGGTCATGCTTTTCGGGGGCATACTTTTAACCGGTGCTGCCTATTTGGATTCAGGCGGCATCGGCAATTATACGTTCCCCTGGGAAATCACGGCGCTTGGGCTCTGCCTGATACTGATCATGATGCAGGCGCTGCGACAGACACCTGACATTAAGACCTTGGTCGCCACCGGCGCCACCGTGCTGGGCCTTTTGTATTTACCGGTCATGCTTAATTTTTATATGCGTCTCGCGCTGATTGATGGGTTGCCGGCCGGCGATTCGATCGTTTACCGGCGGGTTCTCGCGTTGTTGCCGATCGTGACCGTCAAGGTATCCGACATGGGCGCTTTTTTTGCGGGCCAGCGGTTCGGGCGCCGCAAGCTTTGTTACCGGCTTTCACCTGGAAAAACCTGGGCCGGATTGGTCGGCGGAATTATCGTGGCTGTCCTGGTTTGCTTGTTTTTTGCCACCCTCATCAGCGTGCCGCAAGCTGTTTCGCCAAGTTTTTGGCAGCCGCTACCGCTGGCGTTTTGCGGCATTTTGCTGGCCATCGTGGGCGTGGCCGGTGATTTATCTGAATCATTTTTGAAGCGGAGCACAGGCGTCAAGGACTCCAGCGGTGTATTGCCCGGCGTGGGTGGTGTGCTGGATGTTCTGGACAGTTTATTGTTCTGTGCACCGGTTTTTTACGTTATCATTCGGATTGCGGGAATTTAGCGCAGGATTGATCATGAATAATACACGTAAAAACATCTTGTTCATCACCAGTGACCAGCATCACTGGCAGGCGCTGGGTTTTTTGAATCCGGAAGTCAAGACGCCGCATCTCGACCGTTTGGCGCGCCAAGGAACCGTTTTCCCGCGCGCGTACACGGTCAATCCCACCTGTACACCGACCCGCGCCAGTTGGATCACCGGCCTGTATCCCAGCCAACACGGCGCTTATTCGCTGGGAACCAAGCTGATGGAGAACGTACCGACGATCGGCGACCATCTGCAAAGGCACGGATACCGCACGGCCCTGATCGGCAAAGCGCATTTCCAAGGATTACGCGATACGCCGGAATATCCTTCGCTGGAAAGTTATCCCATCCTGCACGATCTGGATTTCTGGCGTCGTTTCAAGGGACCGTTTTACGGGTTCGAGCATGTTGAAATGGCACGCAACCACGTAAACGAAGCGCACATCGGCCAGCATTACGCCTTATGGCTTGAGGAAAAGGGTTGTGCCAACTGGCGCGATTACTTTGTACCGACACCCAAACAATGGCTTCCCGATCCACCGGGTTTTCCGCAATCGAAACGGCTGCCACGCAAGGCGGGTGACGGACACTGGGATATCCCGGAGGAATTCCATTACAACACCTGGATCGCCGAACGGTGCGAGAATTTGATGGAAGGATACCGGCAACGGAACGAAAACTTTTTCCTGTGGGCCAGTTTTCTGGATCCGCATCCCCCCTACATGGTGCCGTCACCGTTTTCAGAGCTTTACGATCCGGCACACGTGACGGTTCCCGAGGCGGTACCCGGTGAATTCGACGACAAACCGCCCTATTTCAAAAAAGCGCACGAACAGGATCCCGACTTCCGGAAGTTTGGCGAGCCGGACGGAAACCACATTCACGGCTCGGGCAGTCATCTTTGTTCGCGCGAAATCAAGGCTCGCAATATCGCGACCATGTACGGTATGGTCACGATGCTGGACAAATATGTCGGACGCATCCTGGAGCGGTTGGATCGGCTGGGTCTGAGTGAAAATACCCTGGTATGTTTTACCTCCGATCACGGCGATTTCTGGGGGCAACACGGTTTGACAGCCAAGGCCATCCATCATTATGAAGATCTTTTGCGTGTCCCGTTGATTGTGCGGCTGCCGGGTATCATTCCTGAAAACAAGGTATCGCAGAGCTTGCAATCCACGATTGATCTGCCCCAGACCTTCCTGAACATGGCAGGGCTACCGGTTCCCCGGACGATGGCGGGCATCGATCAGACGGCGGTTTGGTCCGGCGAGGACAGAGCCGGGCGGGATCACGTGATTGTCGAGAATCAGCATCAGCCGACGACGATGAACATGCGCACGTACGTTGAACGCCGATATAAGCTGACGATCCATTATCGGCGCGAGTACGGTGAATTATACGATTTAGAGAATGATCCCGGTGAAATTGTCAATTTATGGAACGATCCCGGTCACCAGACACTGAAACAGGATTTATTGCTGAAATTTCTCTACGCTGAAATGGCCAAGGCGCCTTTGCCGATGCCTCGCATCACCCACGCTTGAAAAGCCAGGCCAAAGGATTTTAAATCTCCGGTAGGGGAGGAAGATTTAGAACGACGGAGCGCTTTTCAGGCAAACCGCCAAGCCATCATCCATGATGTGGCGACGATGACGATCGTCAAGGCCAGGCAAGCATATTGTATCCGTGCGCCCGGCGGTTGGGCGGCGCGGGCGGCGGCTGGCAAACCTAGCGCGATACCGGCTAGGAACCCGAAAAAATGGGCCGCAATATCGGTGCCGGGCGCGGCGCCGGTCATGCTCAGCATGGCGAGTCCGCCGCCCAGTGGTATCCATGCCTTTCGCCATAGATCGCGCCATGGCGCCGCGCTCCGCAAATGGGTTGCCACGCCGTGAGCCGCCAGTAATCCGAGAGCGCCGAAACACGCGGTCGAAGCACCGATCCCGATGCCATCGCGGCCGGCCGTCCATGCCACCAGGGCGTTGCCGGCCGCTCCGGCAGCCAGAATCAGCAACCATCCCAGACCCACGCCGAAAAAACGGCTGATCAAGGCTGCGAACAACGCCAGAAAGAGCAGGTTCGAGACAAGGTGGCCAATATCAGCGTGGATCATCAAGGCCGTTACAGTTCGCCACCATTGCCCCGCGCGCACCGCGCTACGCCGGCCGGCCGCCGCTTCAAGCAACGCGACCGAAGATCGATAAGGTCCCAACCAGAGATAGAACAGTCCGACAACATGAACACCCCAGAATGCCGCCCAGAGTTCGGAAAAGATATCAGCGGAACTCGTTTCGGGTACCGCGGCTTGCGACGGCGGTGGCCATCCGCGATGTTGTTGTTCGTGTTCATCCAACAAGCGCTGCGCTTCGCTTGCATCATGCGGCGCCACATGAATCGTCCATTCACCATGATGCCTGACCAGTTGATACGGGATTGCGGCCACGCATAATACCGCCAGCCATTCCATCAGTTTATCGCGGCAGGGCACCGCGATTCCCGGCAGCCTCGTGCCGGCGTCTTCCGGAGCATCGATGGTTTCAGGCGCCAGCGGAAAGGGATCCCAACTCCGTTTGCGCAAGCCGCTTTCCTGATACAGGCCGCAATCGATCAACCCGTTGCGTCCGTCATGCCGAACTTGGCATGCTGAGCCGGTAACATTCTGTGACGCGCCTGGACATTTAAGGGTCGTTCGACGATCCATGTTCTCCCTAACCTGTAACGTCGCGATTTAGGCTGTTAGGCTAAATATCGGAAAAACGCAGTTCCCGGCTGGTTGAGAACCCGACTTTGCGCGTATTTTGATTTTCCTTAGCAACATCCTCGACGGTGGTATTGCGGGCGATATTAACAAGGATACCGATAATTGTCATCGTGATCAGCAAGCTTGATCCGCCATAACTGATAAACGGCAGGGTTATCCCGGTCGTCGGCAGGCAACCGGTAACCACGGCGACATTGATTGCCGCCTGCAGGGCAAGGACCATGGCTAGGCCGACCCCCAACAGGCGGCCGAAGCGATCGGGCGCATGGGCGCTGATTCGCAGACTGCAAAGCAGGATGGCCAGAAACAGCAAAACAATAGCGCCAGTTGCCAGCAATCCCAGTTCCTCACCGATAATGGCGAAAATGAAATCATTATGGGCTTCCGGCAGGTAATGATACTTTTGGATACTTTCGCCTAAACCAATGCCCGTCCATTCGCCCAGGGCGAATGCTTGCTTGGCTTGTTGCAATTGATACGCCGCCGCCGGATGAAGTTCAGGATTCCACAAAGCCTCCACCCTCTGCCAGCGGGTTGGATTATTCAGGACGGCAAGAGAGAACAGCATGATTCCGGCCATTGCGGGTATCAACAGGTGTGCCAGTTTCACCCCGCTGACAAACATGATCCCGCCCCCGACAGCGGCCACCAGGGCGACGGTGCCATAGTCGGGTGCAAGAAACAGTAGCCCGCATATCAGGCCTATCAAGACCAGCGGAACCATGATCGCCCGCACAAAGGTCATCGTCCTTGAACGATTGGCATACCAGGCAGCCAACGCGATAATAATCGCTATTTTTGCAAACTCAGACGGTTGAAACTGTAGTCCGGCAATCACAACCCAGCGTGAACTGCCGCCGCGCCGGGCGCCGATACCGGGCACGAAAACCATGACCAGCCCGACCAGCGAAATCACCAGCAGAACCCAGGCCATTTTTTTGTACCACCGATAATCCAGACGGGCAACGATCAACGTAACGACCGCGCTGATTCCCAACCAGACAATCTGCCGATTGAGCAGGAACAGTGGATCACCGTACCTGTCGGCAGCACGCACCCGACTGGCGCTGGCCAACATGACCAGACCGAAACCGAGCAGTACGGCCACCGCGCCTAGCATCAAAGTCGGCGCGGTCCAGCCGCGGTCACGGTCTGTTGGCCTGTGTTCAGTCACGCGGGATTATGATCGTCTGACCAGTCGTTACATGACGGCTACTGAGCGCGTTGGCGCGCTGAAGATCTTCGACGCGGACGCCATACATTCCGGCAATATCCTCGAGTGTCTGGCCTGGATCGACCACATGGACCATCTCGCCGGAACGTTGGATCAGCGCTTCCATTTCCTCATCGACCTCGGGAATCTCCGTTTCGCGCACTCTGGTTTCCTGCTCACGGAACGAAGTCTCGGGTTCGGGCAAGACGGTAGGGGTTGTCTCGTCGCGAACGTCCGGTTCCGGCCTGCGTTCGGGAACCGGCCTGCGTTCGGGAACCCGCGGGCGCGGCGTTTCTTGGTCAACCCCTGGAATCACTAATTTTTGACCTGCCATAATCTTATCGGCATCGGACAGATTATTGGCTTCGACAATATCCCGCACGCTCACGCCATAGCGCTGGGCAATGACCGAGAGCGCCTCGCCCGGCTGGACTTCATGTTGCAGTCCTTCTTGCGGTACGGGACGCACCGGCCGATCTACCCGTGGCGGTCGGTCCATAGCATCGATCCGGGCATGCGGCGGCAACAATAAGGTTTGACCTTCATATATTTTGTCCGGCTCGGCTATTTTGTTTAATTCCATAATTTCCTCCAGCGACACATCGGCGCGCGAGGCAATTCGCGAAAGCACGTCGCCCGACTTAACCTGATATTCCTTGTAGTCGGTATCGACCACTGGTCGTTCCGGCCTTCTCACCGGTTCCGGTGTTAGCGTCGGTCGCGGATCCGGACGATCCGGCACCGGCGTAATGGTTATCGGTTCCGGCATAGGCACCTCCCGGATTTCGGGTGGGCGCGGTTCAGGGGATCGGCATCCCGGCGACATAAAAACCATGGTTGCGGCGACCACATGC
>PXCX01000042.1 GCA_003565195.1 PVC group bacterium
CCTCTTTCCTGAACTCTGAACCCCTGAACACTGAACACTCAGAACGTCGCCATCTCACAGAATTTTCGCGGAAATGTTTGACTCATCTACTCAAAGAATTTATGATTAAGGAGCTACTCAGGACAAAAGCGAGTCGGTTAAGGGTATCCGAGAAAAGGGGGGCGGTTACGTCAGAATAGGGACACACAAAATATCTATCTGGCGATGCATTACGGCTTCGGTGCAAACAGACACGCCGGCTTGGCAAAATGCTTATGGCAAAACTTCAGTGCTTATGGGCGGATGCGTTTCGGATGTCGTTTCGGTTTGCATTCACGGTCTGTTTTCGCTATAATCCCTCGCTTTATAAGTAACATCCGGTTTAGCCGTTCACGATTAAATATCTTCGAATACATAATTTTTCTTCAACCGTGAACCTTGAACCGAGCACGCTTCAAACACTGGAAACAGCGGGAACAACACGATGGACACCGATCCTGAAAAGCTGGAAGAACAGTTTTTGCAACAACTCGATGTTCGGCCTCTGCCCTGCCCTGAGCTGCTGGCGATTTTGGACGCTATGGCAGCCACCGGCGATACGGAGCGCGCCGAAACGCTGGCCGAATTGCTGCAGGAATCCCTGACCACTCAGGCCGAGCCCATGCCGGCGCCTGAACTGGCGTTGCTGCAGCGCCGGGCCGGGTACCGCAAAGATGCCGGGTTCCGTCAACAGGCACGCGAACTTTGTCGCCGTTTCCAGCCCGGCGGCTACGATTTGACCGGTTACGCGGGATTCGACGACCCGATCCCGTTGGCGGACTGTCTGCAGCGTCTGGAACGCTTGCTCGACTTGGTCCCCGGACGTTTCTGTTACAACAAGAGTTGGGGATTCGGCCTGATTCGCGACCGCAATGATTTTACCGGGCGTCTCAGTGTGGATTTCGGTCGCAAGCCGGGCCACGGATTGGGATTCGCTTATGCCGCCGAATCATGCATGCTGACGGCCGACGATCATCCGCTGGCCATCCGGCATCGCGATAAGGCAGCGTACGAGCGCTTACGCCGCGAGCAGCCGGGGGAGCTGCTCAAATCGGTGCTTCGCCATTACGGCCCCATGAATGCGGTGATATTACAAGAGACCATGATCCGCGACCTACTGGTTCCTGAAGATGAATGGAAAACATTTTGGAATGAATCCCGACGCGCCCTCAGGAACGATGCGTCAGTGATTATTCCCTCGCGCAAGAACGAACCGCTGACATTTCTCGAACAACCCGAGCAACGTTTCAATGCGGCGTGGCTTACGGCGCTCGCCGACGCCAATGAACCCGACCGTATCCTGGAAGCGATCGCCACGCGCGAAACCGAATCCGAGACCCCGCTTGACACGGAGGAGACCCGCGTCTTCAGCGACCGGCTGGCGCATGTATTAAGCGCCGACCTGGCGCCGGACCGGTTGGTCGGCGCCCTGTTAATGATTGACCGGCTCGGCTTGCCGTTAGCCGAAGATATCGTCGCTGCCGGTTGGCAGCGTTGCCGCGAACCGGAAACCCTGAACGCTTTGCTGGCTGGGCTAACCTTACGAACGCTACGCCAATTCCTTGAAGTCAGCAAGACCAAGGCCGACCAAGAGACCATCCGTGCCGTTCTGGATTTAGCCCCGGACGCGCCGCAACGGGTGACATCGTCGCTGGTCGATTTTTTTACGACACACCAGATGGAGACTATGCTTGCCGACCGTTTACGTCCCTGTTTCCAGGGACGCGGACAGCCGTCGCCAGCCTGGATACATTATTTTTTACGCAACCCGGACGCGGGAGAACGGCTCGAGCTTGTTTCACGCGCCGTATTACCCTCGCTGGCCATATCCTTGCTTGAATTCCGCGGCAGTAAACGGCGTAAACATGGCGATAAACCGGCGGAACACCTGTGCCGTACCACGGCCATCCGTCAATTTGGCAAGGCTATGACGGCCGAACAACGGCGTGACTTGATCCGCCGGCTGCAACGGCTTGCCCAGGGACCCGCGGTTGACCTGGCCCGCGGCGTGATGGCGGCCTGGATAAAGGCGTATCCTGACTTGGCCGCTACCGCAACATCGATTGCGAATGCCTCCGATTCAGAACCGGAACCCGCCGTCCGTCTGACATCATGGCGCAGTTGGAACGAAAAACAGCGGCAACTGGACCACTTGATCAAAAAAGAAATTCCCGCCAATGCCCGCGAAATCGGTGTTGCCCGCAGCTACGGCGACTTACGCCAAAACCATGAATACAAGGCGGCCAAAGAGCATCAAACCATTCTTTATCGGCGCCAAGCGGAACTGGAACGGGATTTAACCGTGGTCAAGGGCACCGATTTCGCCGGGTTACCCCACGACCGCGCCGGAATGGCAACTGCGGTAGATCTTCGCCTTGACAACGGCAAGGAGGAAACCATCATCATCCTGGGCGAATGGGACAACGAGCCTGCATTAAACATTATCTCATGCTGCAGCGAACGCGCAAAACGTTTGATCGGTGCCGCACCCGGCGCACGCATACAGTTGCCCGGCGATGAAAGCAACGATGAATCAGCCACGGTTATCTCAATCCGGGAACTTCCCGAGAACGCTAGGCAGTGGCTGCAACATACGCCCGTTAATGACACGCAAACGGCTAAGCAGGAGGCAACATCATCATGACAATCCTCAGCAACCGTGAATTGAAACGACATGAATATCTGGCATTCGGATTGCTCGGTGTAGCCTTGTTCTTATGGACCATCGGCGCTTGGTTCCGTGCCCACGATCGATGGGTCCCGGAATATCCACACGCCATGATCGGTGTGGCTGCGGTAACGCTTTTCACTTCGCTGGTCTGGCGTTTTCTAGCCTTTACCCAACAACTGCTGAAACATCGTGCCATCAGCCGTTTGCGGGAGCGGATGTTTACGTATCTGGGCGCCTATACGTTTTGCATTCTAGTGAGCGCCACTTGGCTGATCTACGAACAGCGGCATTTGGCGGAAATTGCCTGGATGCGGGAACAGGGCGTGTCGGTCATCGTTCTGTACGCGATATTGGCCGTGACACTACCATGGGCAATAACAGTTTCGATGTGGACCTTGTTTAACACACGCCGCCATTCGAGCGCTTAGGCCAAGCGCTTACGGATCGGGAACTATCCGTTCGGGTACCAACACCGGATGGCGCGTCCCCTGCAGCCAATATTCCCGGCCGTGAATCACCAGTTGTTGACCAACCAAACCGTTCAACTGGGTTTTGTTTCCCATCACGTAACAGCGCGTAATCACACGGCCGCGGCCACGTTCAACAAGTCTAAAAGGGCTGGGACGGAATATCAGGAAACTGCCGCGCGTCAAAACCCCTTCGTAGACGGCCTGATCCCCCTGACCACGCAAGGGCACCAATCCCATTCGTTGCAAGGCCCGCGGTGGCGGGACCCGGGGCGCCCGTGGTTCTGGAACCGGGCGATATGATGGTGGCTCAAGCGGTGGCGGCGGCTTGAGAATTTCAGGCTCTGGCCCCACGACATCGGGAACACGCGGTGGCGGCGGAATGTGGGTTATCTCCGGCAGGGGACGCGCCGGCGGCGGATCCGGTTCCACCGGTTCAGGCGGCAATGGTGCGGGTGGCTCCGGCTCAGGTTCCGGTTCCGGTTCCGGTTCAGGTTCAGGTACAGGTTCAGGCTCAGGTTCAGGTTCAGGAGGCTCGGGCGGGGGTGGCGGGGGTGGTTCCGGCGGGGCGACGGGCGGTGGATCGATCAGCTCGATATATTCGCGGCTGATCCAGAGCGATGACGTTGGCGGGGGTTCGATTTCCAGCCAATCGGCAAATTCGCCAACCGGAACGATGTCGTCACCCTGTTTAAGCGCCCCTGTTTCCGAATAGTTGATTCCCGGACCGGCTCGCACATTAAGGCGTGCCACATCCACCTTACGGTCGCGCACGAAATCGGCATGCACAAAGAAACGCACTCCTGCCGGCGGCACCACTTGCACCCATTCATCACCCACATCGAGCGCCGAGAGGGTGTCTCCGGCATCGGCTTGCGCGACCGTTTCAGATTGGGTTGACGGTCGCGCCCGTAAGTTGACGCGATCGGCCGTGACCCTGACATCCAGCGGCGGTCGCGCCGCGTCAGTAACCGTCGTACTCAGCAAAAAAAACGGAATGAAGAAAAAAAAACGCAACTTCATTTATTCCGACTTGGTTTTCGGCAACCCGAATCCGCGGTCCTGTTCCGTCCATTTACCTCGTTTTTTCAGCAACTCGACGCGCTCGAATCGTTTCAATACATTACGTTTGGTCGCAATTTTACCTGCGGCTTTAAGACTGGAATGTTGGCTCATGACAGTTATATTCCTTAGTTTCTGGCGTCATTCCTCAAGCGCCGACGCCATTTTATGGTCCCGACACTTTATACGGTTTCATTCATGTAAAGGCTATTTTATACTACAAACAAACATAAAATGCAAGTTTCTTTTGACACTTTCAATGGATCAAGTCAACCTGATAATGATTATTTTTACACGGCGTAATCTCGGCCACCCCCTTGCAGTCCGGGTTCACACGCATGATCATGAGGGCATAATCGACGTGGACTGTTCCGCGTGCGGGAAGCCAGCGATAGGTAGGCTGTCCCTGGAAACGGTTCGTTGCAACGGCGGCACGTAACCCGACCGGAAACGGCGACGAGCTGAACTCCATACCCCGGGCCAGGGTTTTGCCGTTCCAAGGCATCTCGTGCCTTGCACGATTTTCTTCCCAATTCCCCAGCCATGGGAAATCGGACCGCTTCCAAACATAGGCGACAAGCAGTTGGCGGCGCGGATGCAAGGCGCTGAACCAGGCGTGATCGCGCGCCGGATCCATCATCTGGGTGGTAAAATCGCTGTTCGGTTTTTTGCGCAGGGTACGCAGGTCGACCGGCCGCCCGTTTTTTCCGGGGCCTTCAGGCCAGACAAACGGCGTATCGCTGCGCAGCCGTTGCGGCGCACCGAACGTTCCCGGAAAAGTATGTCCGCGGGTCGCCGACACGTCAAAACGTGTCACTCCCGGCTCAAGGAACGGTGCACCGAACGTGACGTGCTGGCAAAGTCCGAAAGGCAGATCGCGGCGCGAGAGATTACGAATGGTTTCACGGACATGAATCACATGCGAACCACGCGGCATCAGAATGCGACGGGTTAAGGACATTTCGGCAATCGGCAGCGCGCAGCCGTAGGTAAAGTTCAGACCACGGCGGGACACGCTTTGACGCTCGACTTTCCAGCGACTGACAGGCGCTTCGCCATGCGTTCCCAAGCCGGCTTTAGCTTCTTCAGGAGATGGATCGCCGAAATGCGCAAAGCATAGATTGTGGCCGCAAATCCCGGCTAGCAACGGGATTTGATAGCGGGCAGCGTGCCGTTTTCGCTGGAACCGCCATGGCTCCATGGTTTTCCAGTGGGGAACCCAGAACGGATTGAGGGACGGATCCGCGTTGATTGTCAGCGCGCAAAAATGTCCGCCGCCTTGCATAACGGCAAGCGTGACCGCGTCGTTGTTCAAGGTCCATTTTTTTCGTTCGCCAACGGTTTGAGGGATAATCTTCACGATATGTTCTCCTTTGCTTATGTACGACGGCTTGGTTTGACGCGATTCGGGGTCGTCGACAAACGGATCTCAACCGCGTGGGGCGGTCGATAGCCACCCAAAGAACCTAACCAACGATAGGGAACGGTCCGCAAACACGCGATGAAATCCTGCCTTTGACGGTTGTACAGGTCGCCGGCAATCATGATGCCTGATTCACGGTCATCCAACTCATCGATAAGCGCCGCCAAATCGGCTGACAGACCGGCTCGATCAGATTCCAATCGTGAGCGCAAGTGGTGCAAAGCGGATGAAAGCCGGTTTTCGGCAATCAACCGTTCTTCAAAGCCTTTGGACCGGACAACCAGTTCCGCCGCGTTGTCGAGTGTTTCCAGACATTCATGTTCCACCGCTGGCACACCCGCCCCGAGCGCAATCAACGACGGCAACAGGTTGCGACGCTGATGAAATTGTTCTTCCAATTGATGACACGTTTTTTCCAGGTGCCACAGGTACCGCGATAGCATACGCCGACTATTTACAAAACCGACGATGGCCACGACGACAATGGCGAATCCTAAGATCACTAGCAGCCAATGCATGATTTTGTCCTTCCTCGGAGAGCAGCCGTTGGGCGATCACCGTAAATAGACATCTCCGTTCAAGCTAAATTTGGGCGACAGTTTTCGCCGCAATTCAAGCGTATCCGCTGCATATAGTGGATCGATTTCAATCGCAATTCGAGGGATACCGTCAGCGTAGCGCGGCACGTCAACCCCTGCTTCCTGTAGGCAATCAGCGAACCGGCATATCATTGCCCGGCGCGCCGAAGCAGGCGAATCCTCACCCGTCGCATTCTTAACCGGCGAAAATTCGTGTTCGCGCTTGAACGGCACGACGGCAACCCGTTCGGCGCGCGGCAACACATCGAAAATGAAGCGTTCAAATTTAAAGCCGTTGGGTGACGCAGGCATCTGCGTCCGGCCCTGGTCGTCGCATACCGGTATTTTTTTATAGGCGCGATGCAACGGCAATGACTGTCCGGCTTGTTGCACCAGAAAATCCAGCGAAAAAACATGAATGGCAACACTTCCGTATCCGAACCGTAAGGTTCCATCCTGGTCACGCGCCTGCTTCTGATCTTCCGTCAATTCGGTATATTCGATAATAATATTGCGCCCGTTGCGGACACCAACCACGCCCAAGCCTTCGTCCGGCGACCGTTTCATGCATACTTTCAACGACATCTGCGCCCGTTGCCGCCGGTGGAACCCGATAAACACAGGATCGGCGATCCTGACCAGCGGGTTATCCACTTGAAAATAAAACACCGTTTCCACGCGGTACGCTTGGAGTTTCTCAAGTAAACCAGCCCGCTGCAACGCGGCCAGAACCCCGCCATGGCCGTCCGGCGCCAGGAACAAACGGTCGGGAGCTTCAAGAATCAAACGACCGTCAGGCAACATCGCGGGCAACATTCCCTGGGTAAAAAACCATACTCGTTCCGGAGACAACCCAAAATAGTCGTTCTGCTCGAAAAACTCGCGGGTTGCCGCATCGTTGGCACGACTGGTCATCACCAGAAAAGGGATACGGGCGCGATGCTTTACTTCCAATGCCAAAACTTTGCGGGCATGGATTTCGAACAACGATGCATGGCTGACGGGTCCGACCGGAAACGCGCCTTTGGGACCGTCGAACCCGAGGCGCGAGCCTTGGCCGCCGGCCACCAGCAGCACGGCCGTTTTACCGGCGGCCAACGCGGCGCGTCCTTGTTCTTCTGACAGTTTTGCTTCGCTATCATCGATTTGGGCGACGGTAGCGGGCGCGACCTCGCCGCCATCCGCGTCGGATCCGTTATCCGTCATCAAGCTTTGCATCCGGGCCACCTGTTCCCAATCGATATCCATGATCGCTGCGGCCAGCCGCTGCCGGCCGGTCTGATCGAGTTGCGACCAAAACCGCAGTAAATGCCGCTGGCCGGCAGCCGTCAACTTGTTATCCAATGCTTCAAAAGAGATGTTTTTCATGTCATGCATCAGTAGCTTCCCCCCGAGAATACGAAATATTGGAATACAGGTATGAGATCATACATCAAGGATTATCGCCGGCTCGCCGGATCGCGCTCTGCAAAGCAGTCAAGCGTTCACGTTGACTTACGGTTGCCGGACTATCGGGTTGGAGCAGTTGGGATATCTGATTGCTGGCGCGTCCGATCTCACCCGCATGCATCAATGCTTCCGCCAGATCGATCGCGGCGTCTACATCATCCATGTTTAACGACAGCGCCATTTCGAGCACGTCAACCGCTTCAGGAAACCGCCCCAAATGCAGCAGTACCCGGCCGAGTGTCCGATGGGTTTGATAGGAGTCGGGCGCCATCGCAACCGCTTCACGGGCATATTTCTCCGCATCCGTGGCACGCCGCCGTTCGATCAAGACATTCGCAAGATCATTAAGCGCATACGGCGTCCGTTGGCGGGCAATACTTTGACGAAACGCCGATTCGGCCAAGTGATACTGATGGCTGCGCGCCTGCAGAATGCCCAGCACATAATTGCCGAATGCATGATCGGAATCGATGGACAAGAGTCTGCCGACATAATGTTCGGCCCGATCAAAACGCGCCTCTCTCAGGTCATGGCGGATGAGTTGTTCTAGCGCAAACGTATTTCCGGGCCGCAACCGCAACGCCCGTTCGAAATAGTCACGTGCTTGCGCCATATCCCCGCGAACAAGCGCTATGTCACCCAAAGCAAGCGCCGCGGCAGGATCGTTGGCGGCCAGCGGAGCGAGCCGATCGAGGATCCGTTCCAAGGCCGTGGCATCATCCTGGCGGATGACGATATACGCCATCAGAACCCAGGCACGCGAGTGGTCCGGCTGTCTCTCAACCAAATCGTACAATTGTTCGCGGGCGCCGTCATCGTCACCGGTCAACAACATAATCATGGCTCGCTCAAACAGGATTTGGGCGGGCGGAACGCCAGCCTCTTCAGCAGCCGTCACATACTCTGATGCAACATCGAAATGACGTCGCATTAGCGCCACGCGTGCCAAGCCGATCAAGGCGCGCGGATCATCGGGATTTTGTTCCAGAATCTGGCGGTATACGGCTTCGCTTTGGATATCCTGTTCCATTCCCAGATAAACCCCGGCCAAAGCCGAGCGTACCCCGGGCATATCTTCCGACAAGTCGAGCGCGCGTTTCAAACTGGTGACGGCCATCCCTGGGTTCCCTGATAACGCCCAGGTCCAACCCATATCGGCAAACGCATGCGGCATGCGTACGTAACCATGAACCTGCGACAATCGGCGAATTTGAAACCGGTGTTCGCCGAGCGATTCGGCCAATCGCGCCATGTCGGCACGGGTTTCGGCAATCACATGTTCCGGCAAAAGATCGTCATGCATCGTCAGGATACTGAGATTCAACAGCGCACTGATATTGTTCTCATAGAGATCGCGGGCCCGACGATATACCTGCCACGCCAGATCAGGACGCCCGATATCTTCCATAAACACCCCCAGATTGTTGGCCGACAACGCGGTGTGCCTCAAAAACTGGGCGGCGGTATGCGACCATAGCGCCGTATCGAGTGCCCGATAAGACTGTAACAACGGCTGAATTTCATCCCAGAACACCGTATGCTCAGCCCATACCCTGTCGGCATCCGGCAACTGATCTTCCCGTGCGCCGCGAAAAACCAAACGATGCGGTACGACGGTAAAGTCCGCCGCGAGCCAAAGATCGGGCATCGTCAACATGGCCACCCGATTTTCGATCCCGGGCGTCCGCAACCATTCTCGCAGGAATGGTTGCAACCCGAGCCGCAACAGGCCGCGCAATCGCATGCTTTCGAAATGACCGGCCAAATAGCGCTGGTACACTTCACTGTGACCGGAACTTAAATCGAGCAGTTTAAGCGACTGACCCGAAGTGTGGGCTGCAATAAGAATATGGTCGTCAAGCGTGCCATCGGTAAGCAGCCATTCGCGGCCGGCCGCGGAATCGACGATGTATTCCGCGTAATGCGTCACCACTTCCGCCGGACGTCCATCGGCCACGGTTAGATTGCGAAACGGTGCCCACACCACCACTGCCAGGCTGAGCACGGCCGGCGCCAAACCGCCAAACCGCCGAACCGCGCGTTTCCAGCCACGCTCGGCATTTACGAAGCAATATAACGGCAACAATATCCAGGCCGCTACCAGAATACCGAACAACGAGGCGCTCAGCAGATAGGGCGTCACCAATAATCGGCGCATCCCCAACAAGCTCCAGGGGGCGATCGAATGGTTAAACAACACCATCAGGGTCAGGCCGGTCAACACCAAATATAACAGGCGGAACGCCTTCTGTTTATCGCCTGCCATAGCTCGTTTAACGGTGAAAACCCCAATCAACCAAGGGATGGCCGTAACGATCAGCATCAACATCCAGCCATGTTGCGGCAAGCCGCGGGTAATAAAACGGTATTGATCGCCCAGATAAATCCAGATCACATGCCAGAACCCTTGGAAATCACGCAACGCATAACCTTCGGTACGCATTGCCATCCACGCCGCGAACAGGTAAAGCGATAACCCGGTCAATCCGGCAACCGTCATCAAAAGGATACGTAATACACTTAAACGGTCACGCAACCACAAAAACAACACCACAAAGATGCCGACCATCGGCGCAAACACGATGAATGTACTGAATTCAACGCACCCGAGTCCGTACAAAAACAGCAAGCAAAACAGCCGTCCGTCGGTGGGTCTGCGGACGTAGCTCAACAACAGGGTTGCCACCGCCAGTAATCCGGCGACATGCATCGTCAACGGATGTGCGCGGGTTGCGGCAATCCAGAACGGGTTGGCAAATGCCAGGAAAAAACCGGCACACCAGCCACTGAACAGGGTTGCCAACGCCACGGTCCCCGGATGCTGACGATGCACGTAAACCGGGATCGCGTCGTGAGTGAAATGGGTCACCAAGCGTGAACACAGATACACGGCAATCGCGCCGAATAACGCACTGGACAGATTAAACCAGATCGCAAAATCATCAGCAGGCAACCGTGACAACGCGGCCATCAGCACGGTCCAAAGCGGGCGATCGACATACAAGCGCGGCGCTAAACCGATTGCCTGAACCAATAATCGCACCGATTCGCCCGGAAACGCGCCCCGGCTAAGCGTCGTGACATACACCCCCAGCGCTGTGATCGCAGGCAACACCAGCAACCAACGGATCAAAGCGTTCCAGCGGGCGCCGGGCATGACTTGGATTGTAGCGGATTCGGGCATCTAGATTCTAAGTCGCAAATTGTTTGAGTAAATGGGCCGATAAATTTTGTTCGTTTTTTACGTTTCTGCGGTCCATGGTTTTCAGTGTTCGGAGTTCAGCGTTCAGGAAAACCTGATTTCGCCAAACTGAACACTGAACGCTGAACCCCTGAACACTTTCAGCGAAGCTGGCTAGACTTCAGCCAACCCGTTCCACGGTAATGGTTTCGTCAACCGATTCACGCAGAATACGTTGGATCCCGTCCCGAATCGTTATGGCCGCATGGGGACAACCGCTACAGGCGCCTTTAAGTTTCAGTTGCACGTTGGATCCTTCGATCCCGACAACTTCCATATCGCCGCCATCGGCTTGCAGCATAACGCGTAGTTCTTCCAGTTTAGCACGAATTTTATCTTCCATGACCGTATTCCTTTTTTATAGAGCACCGCTCTCGACAACAAAACTGGAATTATACGCAACAAACAAAGGAAAAACAATCGTAAAAACGGCGCCCAGCGGCGAAAAATCGCGGCGGTGTCGAGTGGCGGACGCTCCGAAACGAAATCTCCGAAACGAAATGTCGCGATTTTTCTTGTGTTCGCGGATTGTCTTGTTATAATATAATCATGTCCACATAAGGGGGCGCTCTGGTTTCGACGTTGTAGTTGAAGCTCAGGTGGCGCGCCGGGGACCCCGGTTGGCCCCGTTAACAATCCGGGAAACAACACACAAGCCAACAACGAAATGGCTCTCGCGGCTTAAATAAGCTCCGCGACGTCTCGCTGCTGATACCTGTTAAGTGGTAGAGACGAGGACAGCAGGTTAGTTCCGCGGTTGGGCAACCGCGCCGCGGGATGAAGTTTTTCGCGGTTGCTGGCCGTGCCGGGAGCCTGTTCGTCGGCGTCCGGCATAGCGAGATTTAAATCGACGAAACACGCGCGTAGAAACCTTGGTGACGCTATAGCGGACGGGGGTTCGATTCCCCCCGCCTCCAGGCTTCGTCCGGAGCGGAGCGCAGGACGAAGCCTGCCCCGGCATAGTTGCCCGAGTCCGCGAGGGCGACGAAGCCGGGCCGGTTTTACCAATTCCGCTCCGAACTACGCCCGGGCAAGCCATGCATTTGCG
>PXCX01000179.1 GCA_003565195.1 PVC group bacterium
CGCCATAAGTCGTCGCGTTGCGCTTCATCACGCGGCCATTCAGCTTGACGCCGTTTCCAGGCATAGTCTTCGTCGCGCTCAAAGTCGAATCCCGCCTCAATCAGTTTTTCGACCCAATCGACCCGTTCATTCACGCGTTGCTTGAATACGTCAAAGACATCGTAGGCCCACTGAGCCTCGCCTTTGCGCATCATGGCGAACAGATTTTCGCCTTCCCGTCGAAAATTTTCAATATCGGATTCCAGGAAATAGGCACGATCAAAATCAAGCGAGGTCAAATACTCGTCGATGGTTCTCTCGATCAGAGTCTCTTCATCAACCGGCATCCGATACAAGTGCAGCACCGGCATCATGCGAGTCACCGCTCGCACAATCCGCGGGTAATGCGACTCGGCTGCCAGCGAGGATGCACCGGCCGGGGTTCGCGGCGTGGCCAGTATCCATGCCAACAGCAATGCCAGAATGATATATTTCAAATATATTTTCACGTTTTTCATGCTCAATCCAGGATGTCTTCGCACGACTACACCAGATAGCTATGACACCATGAGACCTTTGCAAAGCCTACCATGGCTTGACAACCATTATTTAACCAAATTCAGGGGCGAAATGCAATACATAGCCAGGGGCGCTCAGGAATTCTCATTTTGGCCACCTTCTTTTGTCGGCGGACGGCCCGGCGGTCCGTCCCTACCGGTTTTGCGCTATATTTTAAGGTTGTTTCCGAGGTAGCGGCCGCTCGCCGAGCCGGAGGCCGAGCGCGCCGTGTCCATACGAAGTGGACAAAATGAGAACTGCTAAGTTCCGCTGAAGTGTTCAGGGTTTCAACGTTCAGATTTCAGAACGGATGCCCTTCGTGTTTCGGCGTTTGATTGAAAAAGGGGAATCGGTCTACGAGAACGGATTACGATGCGCGAAAATCATACTCGTTGTTCGCTCTCGTCGCCCGCTATTATGTTTGGCTGGTCTTCCGTCTGCGAGCGAATCCCGCCTTAAACTTTCTCCTGCTTCAAACGTTCGCGTACATCGTGTGCCTTAAGCGCATTGAGCAACTCTTCAAGTTCTCCTTCGATAATGCGGTCAAGCGAATACAGCGTCAGATTGATACGATGATCGGTCAACCGGTTTTGAGGAAAATTATAGGTCCTGATCCGTTCGCTTCGGTCGCCGGAACCGATCAATGAACGGCGAGAATTTCCGAGGCGTTCCTGTTCGCAACGTTGCTGGTGGTCGCGCAGCCGCGCTTTGAGCACATTCAGCGCCTTATCGCGATTGCGATGTTGCGAGCGTTCATCCTGGCTTTGGGCCACCAAACCGGTGGGCAAATGGGTTATACGGACGGCCGAATAGGTGGTATTGACCGATTGTCCGCCGGGACCGGAGGAACAAAAGATATCGATCCGCAAGTCTTCCGACGGCACGTCGATAGAGTCTGATTCGTCGGCTTCGGGAAACACGGCGACCGTCGCGGCCGAGGTATGAATTCGGCCGGATGTCTCGGTTTGGGGCACCCGTTGGACACGATGGCAACCGCTTTCGTACCGCATCATACCATACACGCCTTCGCCGCTCACGGCGCACACCAATTCCTTGAATCCGCCGATATCGGTGGCACATGAATGGATCAACCCAACTTTCCATCCCACGGTATCGGCATAGCGCTTATACATCCTTAACAGGTCGGCGACGAACAGGCCGGCTTCGTCACCGCCGGTGCCGGCACGGATTTCAACAATGGCATTGCGTTCGTCATCGGGATCGGGGGCCAGCAGGGCGGGCATGAGCACCTGTTCAGCCGATTCCAGTGCAGCCCGCGCGGAATCAATTTCAGCCAGCGCCATAGCGCGCAATTCTTCGTCATCCGATCCGGCGCCCGCCAGTTCCTGCAATTGCTCCAATTCGGCACGACAACGCTTATAATTCTGCGCTTTATCGGCCAACTTACGGAGCCTTAAATGCTCGCGCGCCAATTCAGCCGAACGCCGGTAATCAGCGGTGACTTCGGGTGAAGCAAGTAAACGCTCGCTTTCCGCCAACTGATCGGCTATTTTATCAAGCTGACGGTCGTCGATCATACCGTTTGCGGAACTGTTCAACCCGTCCCGCCGTATCCACGAAGGATGCTGTCCCGGTATAGAAGGGATGGCATGCGGAGCACACATTGATATGCAATTTTTTTGTGGTAGAACGTAATTTCATGACGTTGCCACATGCGCAACTGACCTCAGTTTCCGCGTAATCCGGGTGAATATCTTTTTTCATCGTTGCCTCGTTCAATATCCGTAAATAGGGATGGCACAAATATAACTCGAAATAGCAGTATATCATGGGCAAACCGATTCCGCAATGTTTTTTTGGCGCTGTTTTTTTGGCGCTTGACGCAACATGCCGCATAAGGTATAGTATTGCGCCATGGGACAACAACACAGAGTACGACTGAAACGACGGCGAAGGCTTCGTCGCATGAAACGCAAGAAAGAGGAATCCCGGCGCACGGGATCCGGTCGTTAACGATCGGTTTCTCTTAAACTTACGTTTATTACTGCAACACCATTGATGGGCGCGATGGCCGAGTGGTTAGGCACGGGTCTGCAAAACCTGCTACACCGGTTCAATTCCGGTTCGCGCCTCCAATCTATAGATAGTTGCTGCTGCAGGAAAGCG
>PXCX01000262.1 GCA_003565195.1 PVC group bacterium
ACTCGCCAATCGTGGTTTCCGAAACGCCGGACGGTTGTGCATAGCGGAAACTTAACACGTCGGTTGTTTCGTCGCACCCGCAAAAACGGCGATTCAACCGGCGCATCGCGGCGTCATCCAGTAACGTCAACGAGATTTCGCCGTCCAATCCTGAATCAAGCCGCACGGCACGCTCCAGAAAAAAAAGGGTCAACTGTTTAAGTCTTATCGTTCGTGGACGAATTCGGCTTTGAAGATTTTGGATTCGGATTTTCACCGTTCTTGGGGTATGGGATGCGTGAATGCAACATATTCATTAACGTGAAGACAAATGACCGTTTGACTATTTTCAGCTCGGCTAGGGTCAGTTCGCTCTCATCCAACTGGTGATCCATCCATTTGCGGTGGGTAATATCTCTGACCAGCTCTTCGATATGGCCGGGGGTCGGCTTGATCAGGGTGCGCGATGCCGCCTCGATGGCGTCGGCCAGCGCAATAATCGATGTTTCGCGTTTGACCGGGAGAGGACCGGGATAGCGGAAACTCTCTTCGCTGACCGTGCCGACGCCGTGGCGCGCGCCGTTGGTCGATTGCTGCTCGCGTTCATTGTGTTGGAGCGCTTTATGGTGGAAATAACTTACCAGTCCCGTCCCATGGTGACGCTCGATCGCGTCCATGACCCGCCGCGGCAAGCGTTGACGGATCGCCATCCCGATCCCTTCCTTGACATGAGCCACGATTAATAAGGCGCTCATGGTCGGCGTCAGGTTTTCATGAGGATCCTGGCGGGTTTGAATGTTTTCCGTGAAATATTCCGGTTTAGTCAACTTGCCGATATCATGAAAATACGAGCTGACACGTGCCAGCAATCCGTTGGCGCCAATGGCCTCGCACGCGGTTTGCGATAAGGTGGCGACCACCAGGCTGTGGTGGTAGGTGCCCGGCGCCTCAATTGCCAGACGTTGAAGCAGCGGGTGTCCCATATCCGATAACTCGATCAAGGACACATCGGTGGTGATATCGAACAGCATTTCGAATATTGGAAGCAGGGTCAGAGCCAGAATGGCACACAGAATGCCGTTGGCAAGCAAAATTATGGGATCATAAATATTGATTTCGGGAATCGTCCGCTGAAAGAGTGCAAATCCGGCCAGACATATGATTTGCACCAATCCCGCCGCTAAACCGATGCGTAAAACAATGGATCTTTTACGGATATGCCGGGCGAGAAGGGTCACCGTCATCGTAACGACGATGCCCGTGGCCAGGATGCGGAAGCCCAGGTTCGATTCGCCCATCATGACGGCTGTGCTGAATGTAGACCACAAGCCGATGGCCAGTCCACCCGATGTTCCCAGCAGAAAGGTTCCCAGCAATGGCGCCAAGGCAAATGGCAAAAGCAATTCGGCGGAAACAATCCGTGTCAATGGTAACGCTTCAAGATAAAGCGCGCCTTGGAAGAAGGCGGCGCTGATCGAATATATCAACAGCATCATGAAAATTTTAGAGTTGCTGCGTGCTAACTTAGGCTCTAATATCTTCAGCAAAAGAAAACAGGCGCCCAGCCCCGCCGTCAGCACGATTCCCGCGCCGAGCATGTTCCATGGCGTGAAGTCGTCGGGACCGAGTGTCTGGTGCAGCAGTAGCAGCAGATAGCTGATAGCTAGCGCGATCAGTGCAATCAGGATTCCTAACAACGGATGATCGCGACGGGTGGTCCGAACGGGGGGCGTGATCCTGTCGTTCGCCTTGCGGCGAGCGCGATTGCCGCGACTACGAAATTTTGATACCAGGGAATTCATGGATTGATCAGCGATTTTACCGAATCGGGTTTTTGTTGTATAATTCTGGCGTGTTGCCACTGTTTTGCGGACCGGCGGTCAGCGCACTGGCCAATATCGCAATGTTGGGACACGGTTTTCTACTGGTCACAACGGCCATTACATTAACAGATTAAGCAGGGGAAAGCAATAGACCATGGCTAAAGCTGAAAACGTACGCCTGATTTTCGGCGATGACGATTACCGGGTGCAGGCGGCGGTTAATGAGACGTTGCAGGAATGGGTCCCGCCGGAACAACGGGCGCTTGGGTTGGAGACGGTTGCGGGGGGATTGGATCAGAGCGAGGCTGTGCGCGAGGCATTGGATCAGTGTCTGGAAGCCTTGCTGACACCTGCTTTTTTCGGCGCGATAAAAACGGTTTGGCTGCGCGATGTCACTTTTCTCGAGAAACATCCCGCGCTAGCTAACGATGCCGTAAAGGATAGATTGCGGCGTTTGGCCGAATGGATTGCCGATGCGCATAACCAAAACGTTCACTTGTTGGTTTCGGCGTCCGGAATCGATAAGAGGACCGCTTTTTTCATCGCTTGCAAAAAAACGGCGCAGGTAAAAGAATATACGGTGCCCAGCCGACCGCGTGACGCGGATAAATACGCGCAACAGCAATTGGACGGCCTTTTGCGGCAACAGAATCTGCGCGCCGCGCCGTCGGTAAGGGATCGGATTATTGAACGGGCCGGTGTCGATACCCGGCAGCTGGCGAATGAAACCCAAAAATTGCGCGCCTATCTTGGACAGGAATCGGTCGTTCCGGCGGAACTTGTCGACGATCTGGTCTCTAGCTCAAGACAATCAATCATATGGGAGTTTACCGATACCGTGGGTCAGCGTGATTTAGCGGCGGCGTTGCGGGTATTGCGCCGGCTTGTGTTCCAAAAAGAATCCCCGGTACGGCTGCTCGGCGTGCTTGACGGGTTTCTGCGTGATTTAATTCTGTACCGTCATGCAGTTTATCGGCGTTGGGTCCGGCGATCAGGATCCAGCGGCGTGACCGTTGTATGGGACGATTTGCCGCCGGAAATAGAACAGGTATTCACCGAATGCATGGACCGCGATCCGCGCAAAGCCAATCCTTATCGGATGGGTATTCTGGCGCGAACGGCTGCATCCATTTCGATGACCCGTTTACTGCGATGGCGCGAACTGGTCGTGCAGACCTATCGGCGAATGTTCTCCGGCAATATCCCGCCGGAAAGGCATCTGGAATTGATGTTGTTGCAAATGTTGGGGTCAGCGACCGATCGACCTGATCGCGGTTCGCGAAAAAAGATGCAGCGGGCATGATCACGATCATTGACTATCGGGCCGGTAATCTTACCAGTGTGCGGCTTGCCTTCGAATATTTGAGCGTGCCGTGTGAGATCAGCGCCGATCCGGAACGTATATTGGCGGCCGACCGGATTGTGTTTCCCGGCGTCGGCGCCGCAGGCGCGGCCATGCGTCAGGTTGAAGAGCTGGAACTGGCTCCCGTCCTGCGCCGGGTTGTCCGGCGGGGAACGCCCTTTCTGGGGATGTGTCTTGGCGCCCAAATTGTGCTTGATGAATCGGAAGAAGATGACGGGATTCGCTGCCTGGGCTTGATGCATGGCCGCGCGCTGCGTTTCCGGCCTGCGTCGCCGGACGTTAAGGTGCCGCACATGGGATGGAATCGTGTGACGTTCGAGCGCAGCCATCCCGTTTTGGAAGGCATCCGTGAGGCGGCCGAATTCTATTTTGTACACAGTTATTATCCGGTCCCCGTGAACGCAGTCGACGTGGTTGGCCGCACGGACTACGAAGGAACCGACTTTGCTTCCGTGATTGGCCGCGACAACCTGTTGGCAACCCAGTTTCATCCGGAAAAATCCGGCCGGTTGGGATTGCGTTTACTTGAAAATTTCAGCCGTTGGAATGGAATATGTTAACCAAGAGAATCATTCCGTGTCTCGATATTCGAGAACGCAAAGTGACCAAAGGAGTTCGTTTCAAGAACAACATTGTGCTTGGCGATCCGGTTGAAATGGCGGCCCGCTATTATCACGCAGGATGTGACGAGCTGGTCTTCTACGATATTACCGCCTCGGCGGAAAGCCGGGGGATCGATATCGGCATGGTGCGCGAGGTTGCGGCCGTCGTTCATATTCCGTTTGCGGTCGGCGGCGGATTGTCGAGCCTTGATGATATGGCGCGTGTCTTGATGGCCGGCGCTGAAAAGGTGTCGGTCAATTCGCTGGCGGTAGAACAGCCCGGTATAATTCGTGAGGGCGCCCGGGCATTCGGTGCCCAGTGTATTGTGTTGGGGATGGATCCGGTCCGAACCCGCGATCCGGTCCGTTTCCCGAGTGGTTATGAAATTACGACTCGCGGATTCCGGCAGCGCACCGGAGTCGACGCCCTCACCTGGGCGAAACGCGCCGTCGATCTCGGTGTAGGCGAAATTGTTGTTAATTCGGTTGATGCGGACGGGACCCGCGCCGGCTTTGATCTTTCACTGACGCGTTTGATTGCGACGGCGGTACCGGTCCCGGTCGTGGCCTCGGGCGGCGCCGGGAATGCCCAGCACCTGGTGCGCGTCTTTCGCGAAGCACGCGCCGATGCAGCCATTGTTGCCGGAATTCTGCATTCCGGCCAAGTCAGTATTGCCGGCATCAAGAATCAATTGGCCGAGGCCGGCATTCCGGTTCGACGCGTATGGTAAATGGTTCCGGCGCCGCACGGCTGTCATGATCACCGCTTTTTTGTTTAGCCTCCACATAGCGTCGCGTGCCTTCCTCGATATCCAGAAACGGTTGGGTATAGCCTGCGCTCCGGGCCTTGGTCATATCCGCCTGGGTGTGATACTGGTATTTATCACGTATTTCCCGGGGCATATCAATATAGCGGATTTTTAGCGGCAGTCCGAGTGCCTTGAACAGGGCGGCGGCCAGATCGTTCCAGGTGCGGGCACGCCCCGTTCCACAGTTGAAAAGGCCGGAAATATCGGGGTGATCACCGAAAAAAAGGGTCATCGCCACCGCATCGTCGACGTAAACAAAATCGCGTTGCTGTTCGCCGTCGGCATAGTCGGTCCGATATGATTTAAATAAAGCGATTTCACCGGTGCGACCGATTTGATGCATCGCCTTGTTGACCATGGAGCGCATTTCGCCTTTATGATCTTCGCCCGGTCCGTAAACATTGAAATATTTCAGGCCTGCGATCTGCCGCAGTATCCCGTTGTCAAGCGCCCAACGATCGAAAGCTTGTTTTGAGCAACCATAGGGATTCAACGGTTGCAGTAAAGCCGTGATCGTGTCATCATCGGAATAACCCTGGTCGCCGTTGCCATAGGTTGCGGCGCTTGATGCGTAGATAAAACGGGCGTCGACCGACAAGGACCATTCGCAAAGTTCGCGAGTATAACGCTCATTATTATCTTCCAGATAGTGTTCGTCAAACTCCGTGGTCGAGCTGCATGCGCCCAAGTGGTAAACCGCGGCAGGCGGTGTCAGCTTGCCCGACCGCAGCCGCTGCCGGAAATCTGTTTTGTCGATATATTCGCGGAATCGCAGACGATCCAGATTCCGTTTTTTGGAGGGATGATTCAGGTGATCGACCACCAGAATGTCGGTTTGCCCGCGCCGATTCAAAGCCGCGATCAGGTTGCTGCCGATAAATCCGGCGCCGCCGGTGACAATCATCGGTTTATGGTTCACGGTTCACGGTTGCTGGTTGGTGGTTGGAATCTGGGTGATTATTGGGCGCCTTCATCCGGGTGATTGCCGCAGTACTGGAGCGTCCCGCAAGCAGTGAGAGCAAAACCACTTTGCCGCCGTGACTCTCTACAATCTTGCGGCCGCTGACGTATTGCTCCCAATCGCTGCCTTTGACCAATGTATCCGGCAATAAGTGTTCAATCAGGGACTCCGGCTCGTCCTCGTCAAAAATTACTACGTAATCGACCATCTCCATGGATGAAAGAACCAGGGCTCGATCGGCTTGATTGAAAATCGGGCGTTGCGCACCTTTAAGGCGTTTGACGGATGCATCCGAATTCAGGCCCACGATAAGCCGGTCACCCAGACGGCGGGCTTGATCGAGCAAGGTGACGTGACCGGCGTGAATCACGTCGAAACATCCGTTGGTGAAGACGACCCGCTTACGCTGGTGTTTCAGTTGACGGCGGATTTCAATAAGCTGGTCGCGCGTCAGGATTTTACGATCACACTCTGGTTGCATGCCAGTGATATCCTCTTCTTCTCTATCTCTATCCGGTCATCAAAAAACTTGCGCCATTGTAGGATCTCCGGCAACCAACGTCAAGCATTGGGGTTGTGTTTCAGCAGCGAGGATCGCTTTTGGTGGTTGACGTGTTGTTTCCGGATGTGGCACAATGCGGCTTATTTGGCGATGTCGGAGGTCCCTTTAGGGTATGGCTCTTTCAATCATTATACCAGTCTACAATGAGGCGCGGACGCTCGAGGAAATCGTGCGCCGGGTAAACGCGGTTTCGTTGCCCATGAGCAAGGAAATCATTTTGGTCGACGATGGATCGGATGACGGTTCACGCGATCTCGCATTGCAGCTTGCCAGGCAGACAGCCAATATTCATACGTTGACTCATGATCGCAATCGCGGCAAAGGCGCGGCCTTGCGCACCGGTTTCGCGGCCGCGACGGGCGATTTGTTGCTGATTCAGGATGCCGACCTCGAGTATGATCCCGCCCAATACCCTTTGCTGCTCGATCCGATTCTAAAGGGACATGCCGACGTGGTCTATGGGTCGCGGTTTATCGGCGGCGGTCCGCACCGGGTCGTGTTCTATTGGCATTACTTGGGGAATCGGTTGCTGACGATGCTGTCCAACATGGCCACCAATCTTAATCTCAGTGATATGGAAGTCTGTTACAAAGTGTTCAAGCGCGAGGTGATTGAACCTTTGACGTTGCATGAGAATCGTTTTGGTTTTGAAGTCGAATTTACCGCCAAAATGGCGCGCGCCGGCTGGCGAGTCTACGAGGTCCCGATTGCCTATTACGGACGGCGTTACCAGGAAGGCAAGAAAATTACGTGGCGCGATGGGTTTCGTGCGCTTTGGTGTGTCCTGAAATATCGTATTCTGTCATAAAAAGGGCGGGGAAGTCATGAATATCGGCGTAATCGGTGCAGGGAATATGAGCGAGGCGATGATCGCGGCCTGGCTGCAAAGCCGCCTGGTTGAACCGGATGAGATCATCTTGGCCGATGTTCGCGAGGATCGACTGAGCGCTTTACAACGCCGTTATGGTGTCGCAGTGACGCTGCGGAATCACGAAGTGGTATCTGCGTCGGATGTCCTGGTGCTGGGCGTCAAACCCCAGCAACTCGCCGACATGCTTGGCGCGTTGCAGGCCGCCGCGGCTCCGACTTGTCTGGTGCTGTCGATTGCCGCCGGGAAACGGCTGGAATGGCTTGAAGAAAGGTTGCCGTCGGCACGTCTGGTGCGCGTGATGCCCAATATAGCCTGCCGGACCCGGGTTGCCATGAGTGCTTTTTGTGCGGGAACCCGCGTTACGGCGGCGGATCGGAGTACGGCGCGCTCGTTGCTGGAGAAATTCGGGCGGGCGATGGAAGTTCCGGAGCCTTCCATGGATGCCGTTACGGCCGTCAGCGGTTCGGGACCGGCGTTTTTCGCGCGTATGCTTCAGGCCATGGTTACAGCCGCCGCTGCCGAGGGGTTAACACAGGATCAGGCGCAGATTCTGGCCGCGCAGACGATGCGAGGAACCGCATCGCTGCTGCTTGACGGCGGTATGTCGCCGCAAGAACTGATCGATGCAGTCAGCAGCGCACGGGGTGTTACCGTGGCTGGCCTGGATGTTATGGACCGGCGCCGGTTCGATGGGATCGTCAAGGAATTCATGACCGAATCCATCCAGCGCAGCCGTGAATTGGCGGAGACCGGTTAGGGCTTGGTGATTGACAATCGGTGGTTGTGGCGTTATACATATTACGCATTCATGAAGGTGCCCCCAGGCGCCGTAATCCAGGGTTTTTTTACAATTGAGCTCGACGATCCGGAGGTTTTTGAAGTATGCCGACATACGAGTACGAGTGTCAACGTTGCAAACATGTATTTGAACGTTTCCAAAGTATGACCGATACACCGTTGCAACGGTGTCCCAAATGCAGGGGTAAAGTCCGGCGCATGATCGGTAGCGGAGCCGGACTGTTGTTTAAGGGAAGCGGTTTCTATATTACGGATTATCGCAACGAGAGTTACCATAAAGCTCGAAAGGCTGAGCAGTCGGATGCAGGCAGCGACAAGGGATCGAGCGGCAAAAAGAAGGATTCGGGCGCAGGGAAACCGGAAAAAAAGAAAACCCAAAAGAAAACAACCTCTTCGAAAGCGGAGTAAAAAGTATGAAACTAAATTGTCAGGAATGTGGACATGATAACGAGTTGGGGCGGATTTTTTGCGGAAAATGCGGCAAGAAACTAGATATGTCACAGATTTCAAGGGAAGCGGTTTTCCGGGAACGCGGTAATTTGTCTTTCGGCAGAATCGTGAAATGGTTGATGCTATTTATCGTGGTGGTTGCCGTCATTGCGGCTGGACTGGCCTTATGGGCGCGTGATCCCCTTCGTGAACCAAGCCGAGCCGATCAACGACGGATCGGCGCCCACAATGTGCGGGGTCGGTTGGGCGGTGTTCGTAGCGCGCTGAGCGTCGGAGGTGAAACAAGCTTGACCTTGGCAGCCGATGATGTCAATGATTTCCTGGAGACCTATTACGGAGATCGCTTGCTTTCGATATCAGCCAGGATGACGTCCGGATCGATGGTTATAAGGGTTGTTGACGAACATGTGTGGACGGTTTTTGACTATGATATTGGACCGCTGGCATATTCCTACGAGGTGCGCTGTGTTCCGACCGCAGACGGTTTCCGGATAACCGGTGCTGCAATCGGGCGGCTGCCGTTGCCGGGTCCCTTGGCAAGCCCAGTGAACCGGCGCATGGCCGACGTGTTCGAGAATGCAGACTTGGAAAAAGAACTTCTCCAAAACCTTTCCGCGCTGGAATTTGAACCCGATCTTATCAAGGCCGCTTTCGGGCCGTAAGGAAGGTTTGTTTTTTAGATGCATTTTCCTGTTGCCAGCATGGCCGGCAAGGCACCGTTCGTCCGCTTTGGTGTTGGTGCCATAATCGTTGCCGTCGTGCTGCCGTGCGTTATGGCACAGTCTTCCGGTCGCGCTGACGGCGATTGGAGACTGTCGACCGTTCGTTCCTCGTCCGGTCGTTTCTTTATCACGGCCGATGATCCCGGCGATCGGCTGCTGTTGTCGCGGTGGGCGGACGATGTTTATCTGCGCTTCCAAAAAGCCTGGAAGCCGGCTGTCGAATTGCCTGCTGAACGCGTGTTCGACATCATCGTGGATGCCGAAAGGAGAATGGACGTGCCCGGAAGCATCCAAATCCGCCGGAGTATCCGGGGTCAACGCGTCAATTTGGGGTTGCGTATTGACTACGTGGCATCGCTTAACGGGGAGTCATTTATCGAAGCGGTTTGTGCCATGATATTGGATGCGTTGATTGTCGAGGCTCAGCCTCAGGAAGACCGGACGTTCTACGAAGAAAATGCGCCCCATTGGTTGTCGGTGGGCGTGGCCCAAAATCTGTATCCCTGGTTGCGCACACGTAATCAGCGCTTGGTCGTAAATGGTTGGCGCAGCGGCGACTTACCCTCCATGGATACGGTTTTGACTTGGCACGAACTGCCGGTCTATCGTAGTTTTAAACACGCGGTCAGCAGTGTGTGGGTGGCCTGGGCATCCGACCTTTGGCCACACCCGTCGGAAGCGTTGCAATATTGGATCGGATTATTGGCGGAGGGTTGGCCGATAACGCCGGACAGCTTGCAACCCGACGCACCGGAGTTGCCTGTCTCTGACGGCTGGGAACCCTATGTCGTTTCACTGCAACGTTTGTTCACCGCCGGCGATACGCTGAGCGCCGTGGAACGTTACGGTCGGTTGCGCCGCGCATTGCAGGCGGTGCCGGGCGTTTCAGGAGTCCCCTCGGACATGCAAGGATCCAATCAAGACCACGGTCTCGATGCGCTGATCCCGTTACGGCGTGAATCGTGGATTGCGCTTTTCAGTCAATCCAGACAGAACGAACTTTCGGTTTTGGCGGCCGGCGCGTCACCGGAGTTTCAGGCTTTGATTGCGCGTATCGCTGAATTTATGCAGTCGCTGGATAGTTGGCGACCGCGGTTTTTGTTGCGTCGGGATTACCGCCGCTTGACCGATGATCTTGACCGGCAGGAAAGGCTTGCGGTTTCACGCGAACAATACGTAAGTTTATTTGAAACACGTCATCAAACCTATCATCTCCCGGCCTGGCTTGAAGATGACGGGTTGGATGCGGCGCCTCCCTCACGGTTGCGTCAATATGTGGACGGATTCGACACACAATGAAAAACAAAAAAAATCTGGATTTAATCGTCGATTGCGCTTGCGATACCCACGGGCATGGACAGCGGCGCGACAAGCGGTCGGGCGATCGGCAAGCCGTTGAAAAATCAAAAACAACCGTTGGAGTGATCGCTCGCGAGGTTCTGGATTATACGGCCGGCCGCGATGCGCAACTTGATGAGGTACTGGTGAGCGCGGATTGCCTGGGGTCGGCGGCGCATGCCGTAATGCTTTCGCGGATGCCCGTGCAGCCACCGCTTTTCAATGCGACTGAATTGAAAACGGTTCTTGATGCCCTGGCGGATATCGGGGCATGTGCCGCACGGGGA
Organism: PVC group bacterium; assembly: GCA_003565195.1. Classification (GTDB taxonomy): domain Bacteria; phylum Verrucomicrobiota; class Kiritimatiellia; order CAIKKV01; family PXCX01; genus PXCX01. The sequence continues at coordinate 10,566 of PXCX01000262.1, forward strand.
CGTTTCGCTATTCGTTTGGCGGATCAGGATGTTCATCTGGCAGTTGAACGGGATTTGACACGCCGCATCGGCGAACTGGGACGTCGTATCCATACCGGACGCAGTCGCAACGACCAGGCGGCGCTGGACTTGCGCTTGTATGCGCGCGAGCGGTTGTTGAAAATTACGCGTTTTGCGGCCGATTTTATGAGCGCGCTTCTGGTCTTCGCCCGCAAACAACGTGATGTTCCCATGGTCGGCCGTAGCCATTTGCAACCGGCCATGCCGTCTTCGGTTGCGCTGTGGGCAACGGCATATGTCGAGGATATGGCCGAAAACCTCGAATCCCTGCGTCATGTCTACGACCTCAACAACCGGTGTCCGCTGGGCGCGGCGGCCGGGTATGGCGTCCCGTTGCCAATTGATAGAAATCTCACGTCGCGTTTGCTCGGATTCGATGCGCCGGTTCATAATGTGCTTTTTGCCGTGCATGCGCGCGGAAAGAACGAGGCCCGTATTCTTGATGTACTCGCTCAGGTGATGGTGACCCTGTCACGGTTGGCTCAGGATATGATCCTGTTTTCCATGCCCGAATTCGATTACTTTCACTTTCCGCGCGAGTTGGGGACCGGAAGTAGTATTATGCCCCAGAAAAATAATCCCGATGTACTCGAGCTGCTTCGCGCTCGGGCCGCGCGCTTGCTCGGTCACGCCGCCGGAACGTCTGAACTGTTGCGTGCCTTGCCGGCCGGGTACAACCGGGATGTGCAGGAAACCAAGCAACCTCTGCTTGAAGGTCTGCAGACCACCGAAAACTCACTGCGAATCATGACGACATTGATTGGCGGATTGGGCGTTAACCGGGAAACATGCCGGGCGGCCTTTACGCCATCGGTTTTTGCCGCCGATCACGCCCTGATGCTGGTTCGGCAGGGCGTTCCCTTCCGTGATGCCTATCGCCGGGTCAAGCAACATCCCGAATCGATCGTTGCCGGCGATCCGCGTGAAAATATTGCCGCCAAAAATCATCTGGGCGCTCCCGGCGGCCTGGATTTCAACCGTTACCGCCGCCAAATCGTCGCCGCCCGACGATGGGTCGCAAGCACGGAGCGGCGGTTGTGGTCTCTGGCACAACAGTTGCTGCCACATGCCTGAAGAAAAACAAATCGCGAACCGACCTGATCTCCAGCGGCTGCGTGTGGTTTTTTGTTTATGCTCACCGAAAAGACTTTAACATTCCCGTAAGTATCCGGATATGAACAGGGAGGCCCATGACCATTCGTAGCGAACGAATATTTCTGGGATGGCATCTTCCCTTGTGCGATACGGTATCCGAACACCTTTTACAACGGGGCGGAACGGGTATGATCGATGCTCGCGATACGGTGGTCGTTTTGCCGAC
>PXCX01000109.1 GCA_003565195.1 PVC group bacterium
AGGTGATCTTCATCCTCGAACGCTTGTCCGTAACCTCGGTAGATATCGGGTGCCAGCCGCAGGATCGCGGACAACTTAATCTGATCGCCGTGACGTGTGGTGTGGCGCAGAAACGGATATTCCCAACCAAGATGTGCGCCCAGATACAACATGTTAAAGGTATCAGGATCGCCAACCTCGACGGCAACATGAGCAATATCGGTTTCCGGGATCGAATCTGGTTGATCGGCTTTCAGCAGCAAGCGGTACACATGCGTGCCGGCCAGTTCAGGTGTGACGGCAAAGGATAACGGCTGTTCGACGCCACCCGGTTCGAGCGTCAGGGTACGGCTATCAATCAGCAAATCGCCGCGACGCAGTTCGATACGCGCCAGGCGCGGTTGATCGAACGTATTGACGGCAACGGCATTGATTACCGCCGCGCTGCCCCGGTCGGTCTGGATCGTTTCATCAGGCACTCGCAGCGCCAGATCGGCCGGAACACCTGGTGTTCCGATGCCGATGCAGGAAATCGGGATACCGCGCGCGGCGTAGAGTTTGGCTTCCTCGATCGGCGAGCGTCCCGTATTGGAATGCCCGTCGCTGATCAGCAACACGGCGCCCAGTGGTTGCGTACCGTAACCGTCCGCGGCTTCGGCGAGAGCATCGCCCAGCGCCGTGGCGCCCGGCAGGATGCCGAAATCGCCGCCGGTATAGCGCACGGAACGATCCGTCACCAGGTAGGTTTCAGTTTGGAGCCGGCTCCGCAGTGCCTGAATGGGGGATGCGTCGCTTGTCGCCGTAAGCCATTCGCGGACCAGCTCGAGGCGGGAGCGATCGCCGTCAATATCCCGCACCCGCATGCTGCCGGAGGCATCCGTCAGGATGACCATCCGGAAGGCCGCCGGATCCGGTCGCCGCCGTTCATGATACGGTGCCAGCAGCAGCAGCCCCAGGAACAACAGCAAAGCAGCGCGCAGGGCCAATAATCCGATCCGGTAGCGACGCGGCAGCACGCGGTGCAAGCGCCGGTATCCGATCCACGAGACAGCCAGTCCGGCGCAGACCAGTAAGATCACCACAAGGATCGGTATGGGAAGATCAAGACGCATATCAATCATCCCGGTTTTCACTGAGCGATTTAAAATAGGCCTCGACCAGGCCGCGATATTTGGTGGGTGTACCGCCGGTCTGGCGGATCAGCTCAAGCCGCTGATCGAGCGCGCTGTCCAGCAGGTGTCGTTGCAGGATGCCGGCCGCCTCCTCCAATAAGCCCAGTGCCCGCCAACCGGCTGCATCCGACTGGGCATCATGTTGCAACCCGCCAAGCGCCCCGCCGATACCGGCTAGGCGGGCATCGTCAAGTCGGTTGCCGACATCCTCCAACTGCCGGGCCATTGATTCAGCCGTCTCGGCTACCGCAGCGGCCGATTCGTCACCTTGCACATCCGGCTGCATGGCGTCCTGTACCCGTTGCCGGGATTGTTGCACTGCCTGTAAGGCCGCCGCCAGTTCCTCGCGCGATATGCTGGGCAATTGCTCGACCACCTGGTGGATTGCCTGCGCCATTTGCTCTAAACCGTCCGCCGCCTGGCGTTGCGGAGTCACGGCACGATCGAAGCGGCGGTAGGTCAGGGCGCTCTCGGCCCGCTGCATCCGGCCCCCGATGTTGGCCTGTTGGGCCTCACCGACGGATTCGGCAACCGCCTGGCCGGCATCCGGGAAATCCTCGCGCAAGTCGGCGGCGGCACGGTTCGCCATATTCATCAGCGACTCGAATTGTGCGCCGATATCGCGTTGATCATCGTGCATGGCGTCGGCGCTCGATTCGGGTGGCGGTTGATCCTGGGCCACGGCACTGGAATCGGCGGCCGCGTTCTGACGCTCGGACAACGATTGCGCCTGGTTACCAAGTTGAGCGATACGCTCGGCGGCCAATCGCAGCATCCGTTGCCGGATTCCATCCGCGGCGGCCAACAGACCGGCCTGCGCCCGGCGGCCATGCCGTCCGGCGGCATCCAAATCGCCGCCGGGTATTCGTTCGGCGCCGGCGCCCATCTCGCTGGCGGCAACGTCGATCGCGGCGATGGTATCCGCCGCCAGATCCATGGCCTCGGCTTGTCCGCCGGCCTGACGGGTTTCGTCCGCAATGACTTGTTGGCGATCCGTCAGTTCGCGGCGTTCCGCGTCGCCCGTCACCCTATCGGCCAGCCGTTCGAATCGTTCGCTGAGATCGCCCTGCCGGTCCGCCAGCGCAGTCAACCGTTCCGCCAAATCACGCATGGCTTCCATCATCTCGCGCATCGACATTTCCCGTTGCTGTACTTCGTCCGACGACGGCATTGCCTCTGCGCTTTCACCCGCGCCTGCGCCATCCGAGGGCGGCGGCGTGTTCTTGATCAATTCCTGCGCCACCTGGGTCAGCCGGTGCAGGGCGCGTCCCTGATGGGGCAGGGAATCGTCGGCCAGACCGTGTGACAATAAATCGCGTGCGATCCGGATTTCGTCGCGGGCGACATCAAGACCTTCGCTGATCTCGGGCGGCGCGCCCAGCAGCCGGATCATGGCGGCGATCTGGCCGACCTCGGCATGCAGGTCGTCCATGCCGGCATTGAGCCGTCGGAACAGGTTCGCGCGCGCGGGCGCGAGCGCATCGATCACGTCATGCGTCAGGCGAATAAG
>PXCX01000052.1 GCA_003565195.1 PVC group bacterium
CATTCGTGAGGCGGCCAAGTTTGCTGCCACTGGCGATCACGCTTGCAATTTCAGGATATCATTATCGCATGGTTTGCGAACGGCATATCCGCTGAAATTGCTCAGCAGTGCATGCCACCGTCCATTAATATGTTTTCACCGGTGATATATTTGGAGCCCTCGCCGGCAAGGAACACGACCACGCCCTTGATATCATCATCCATCGCCAGCCGTCCGATCATGACTTTTTTGCTGTAATTTTGCAAAAAACGTTCCGGCTGATTGGGCGCCCGCAACCCGCCGGGACTGATACAGTTGGCGCGGATATGACGATCCGCCAACACATGCGCCAGATAACGGGTAAAATTGATCATGCCCGCACGATGGAAGAAATAGTCGGGCGACGGATTACCCATATCGGTTCCTTCGTAATTCGATAAATCCGGTCCGAACATGCCCATCATGGACGCGATATTGACGATCGTTCCACCGCCGCGTTGCGCGATCAAATCGGCCATGGCACGGGTTATATCCATCATGCCGACAACGTTTACCTGCATTGACAAGGCAAGATCGTTGAGTTGGAATCCGTCCCAGCCACCCGTTACCGGGCGCGCCACGGCATTATTGACGAACACATCCAGTCCCCCGAAATCGGCGGCCAGATTGGCTTTCAGGGCGGCAACCGACTCGGGGTCGGCCTGATCCAGTTTACGGGCATGCACATCCAGACCCTGTTGTCGCATTTCGCCGGCAAGTTTTTCACCGGCCTCAAGGTTGCGTGAGGCGGTAATCACCCGGGCATCGGCTTCGGCCAAACCTTCGACAATACAGCGCCCATATTTGCCGGCGCCGCCAGTGACCAACGCCACTTTTTCCTTCAAACTCAATAATTCCTTGGTATGCATTTAATCACCTTTTCTTGTCAGCACTGCGTAGCGACTTGAAAACGGGCGGTGTCGGTTTGTCGCGGGGCGAGCCAGCGGACGCCGGAAACGGTATTGAGTGCATTGGGAAAGCTCATCCAGGGTTCGATGCAGAAAAACGGCTTGTCGGGCATGGTATAAAGTTGGACGTATGGAAACCTATCCGCATCCGTCTCGCTATCGGCGCAAAGATGTATCTCGAAACCGTCAGGAAACAAAAGGCTTGCCTTTTTGTCTTTTCCCATTTGGAGCAATTGTTCGTTGATTGCCGGATCAGTGATCGCCGCCGGAAAATCCGGTGTTTCCGGTTTTACGCCAACGATATCAGTCAGTTGCGGGTTGTACGCCAGTACCCGTTGTGGCGACACCGCGACGCGGACCCCGGATTTACCGCCCTCTGGCGGTGGGGTTAAAAGATACGGATGAAATCCGGCGTAGTACGGCAGCGGCCGGTCGCCGCGATTATGATATTGCTGCTCGCAAACAAGAACTCCCGGTTCAACGCGAAAGGTTAGCCGAACGGTGAACGCGAACGGATATTGTTTACGGGTCTCTTCGGTATCGCTCAACTCCATCGCCAGCTCGGCGGGATCGTCGTGGGCCACGACCTGCCATGACATTTGATGGGCGAATCCATGGATCTTCATCGTGTACCGTTGCGCATCGTATAGATAGATTTCCGGTTGTCCGCCTCGTTCAAGCCTGCCACAGATCGGAAAAAGGAATGGCGAACCGCCGCGAGTCTGATCGGTGTCCGGATCCCAGAAGTGGTCATGTTGGAAAAGTGTTTCCCGCGGGCCATCGGGCGCCGGCAATACGAGTGAGCTACCGATGGCGCCTAACTCCGGCACGAATGTGGCACGCGTCACGCCATCAACGGCGTTGATCGTCCACGTGGTAAACCCCTTGATCGTTTCTTTAACGGCCATGTTTCACGTCTCCTTGTAATTGTGATGCATGCAATCGTTGGCGACATCATCGCCTGCGCGCCGCAACCGCCGGTAACGCACACCGGCTTCCTGCAAGAGGTTGCGACTCTGTTCGTTAAAAGCGTATTCCTGTTCGTAAACCACTTCGATAATTCCGCCATTTATAATCATTTTTGTGCACATCAGGCAGGGACTGCAAGTGCTGTACAAAGTTGCTTCGCGGATAGCGATCCCGTGGTAGGCGGCCTGGGTAATGGCGTTTTCTTCGGCATGCGAACATATACATTCACCGAGACCGGAACCGGACGCCCCCTCACCGGCGCAACGCGCACAACCACCTTCGAAACAGTTTGCCACACCGCGCGGCGTCCCGTTATAACCGGTCGATATAATGCGACGGTCCTTAACGATGACTGCCGCCACCCGACGACGGAGACAATTCCCGCGCGAGGCCACCACGTGAGCGATATCCATGAAATATTCGTCCCAATCCGGACGTTGCATAAAAACCTCCGCCAGCCTCTCATAAGCAGTTCGATTAATTGCACTGTTGTTTAACGGATAATGATATCAGTCTATCCCGATAATTCAATGCCTTTTTATTGTGGACTATTCCCGGAAAATCGCTTGCGATTTTTTGGGAATAGTCCACACGGACTGAAGTTTTGCCATAAGCATTTTGCCAAGCCGGCGTGTCTGTTTGCACCGAAGCCGTAATGCATCGCCAGATAGATATTTTTTGTGTCCCTATTCTGACGGACCATTTCGCCCCTGCGGATCGATTAAGTTGGTCGACGAAGGGTATCCGA
>PXCX01000295.1 GCA_003565195.1 PVC group bacterium
CCGCCTGCGCTACCTGTTCGGCGCTGCGCAGGCCGCAGATCTTCACCCTGACGGGGTCATTGTTCATCTTGGCGCTCATTGCGGCAGCGCTCCTGCGCCCATACCGGCGGCGGGCACGGCCAGGTCAAGACTGCGCGGCGGCGTGAATTGGTGGCCCAATTCGTCGGTCAGGGTCGGATGATAATACGCCATATCGAAACGCGGATGGGTAATATATTGCGGATCAGGATTGTCCGTGCCGGTCGGATCGCCGAAGAGTTCATGCCAATCCGGGATTCCGTTATCGGCGGTATCGGCGCGCGTCGGATCGGTGTCGTATATATGAATCTCTTCCCAGTTGCTCAGCCCGTCGCCGTCGCTGTCCCATTCGCCGTCATCCAGGATTTCGGCGGGATCCAACGAATAGGCATCGAATGGATCGCTGCCCAGGCGATACTCCCAGTAATTGGGAACGCCATCGCCATCCGGATCTTCCCATGCGATCGAAGGACCATCCGGATCGTAACCGTAAAGGAAATACCACCAATCCGGAATACCATCCGCATTGGTGTCGATGTCGGTCAGCGCATCGATTTCCGATTCGATGATCGTGGCGGCGCCGACGCGGGTTCCCAAATGTTTCAACCCCTCGAAAAAACGGTTTCGCGGATGGGTGCCATGCCGGATCGAATAGGCGAAATTCTCGACCTTCGGTCCGCCATCGTCGAAACGGTAATAGGCACGCAACGCATTTAGCGCCAATACATCGTTGGGCCAGTAAATCCGGTTAAAATCGGCTTCGACATCGAACGCCGGGCGCGCCGTATTCCATACGCGGACTTCGTTGAGTTCACCCAACATGGTTCGCGCCATCGCGCCGTCGTAAGCATTCGGATCGTGTCCCAAGGTCAACCATCCGCCCCCTGTCGAGGGACGCAACGCCGTGGAGGCTTCATGCACTCGCCACTCCTCGGTTGCGCCGTTCCACGCCATCACGCGTCCACGCGATTGGGCGTCGTCACGCACGATCGTCACGTAAGACCACACATCCGTCGGCAGTCCGGCGCCCGCCAACGTGAGCTGCACCAAATTGGTTGAAAGCGTGCGATGATATGCCAAGTAGGGATGATTCCCGGCTGTCAGACCAAGTTCGAAGTTAAGGTATCCGTACGCATTACGTTTTTGCACAAGCACTCCGCCATCAGTATCGGCCGGTTTGACCCATGCCGAAACGGTAAACGCATACTTGTCTTCAGGATAAACATCGGTAAACCGGACATGCGCTTCGGCATCGCCGAATTGGAGGCTGCGCCATACCAATGGGTCCAAACTATTGACCGGATCGGTATCCTGTTGAAAGACCTCGCTAAAATCGTCGATCCCATCGTAATCGGTATCCCAACGCCGCGGATGGGTTCCCAGCCATTGCTCTTCAATATTGAGTAAACCATCTCCATCAAGATCCAGCCAGGGAGCATCATCGGCGGGATCGGTGGGATCGGTACGCGCCAGATATTCGTAGTAGTCGTTCAATCCGTCGCCATCGTAATCGGTATAGCCGTCAACCGTACCAAAGCCCACCGCGGTCAGATTGCCGAAAAAGTGCATTTTCCACCAGTCAGGAATCCCGTCCGCGTTACTATCCTGATCCAGTGGAATCTGGGGTGCGACGTGAACCCAGGCGGAATCGCCGACGTAATTGGTCGCGGTAGCTCTTAGCAGAGCCGTCCCGGGCGTCGCGGATTGAATCGCGATGAACTCATTGGTCTGCGCCGTCGCCGTGGGGTGCGCGGGAAACGTCACAGTCCACCCCGAAGGCACATCAAAAGCGTTGATCCCGGGTTGCGCGTGCAACCGGTCGAGCGTCACGGTCAGCTCGTCGCTCAAATCGCCGGGATCGCGACCGTACCGCGTCAGACTTACGGTAATATTCGATGACGGCGGGTAGGTATCGAAAACCACCGGATCGGTATCAAATTCGAGACGATAACGTGGCTGGGCGATGGCGGCGGTGGCGACAACCATCATCGCGACGACCGACAACGCCAACCGCGTTCCGGATGCACAATACGCACCGCCATGATAACGTCCGGCCCGCGACGCATCACGCCGGGCAGACATTGTTTCAATGGCGGAACGCCGCGGGCGCCATACGCATTTCGCTCGCAAACCGTCAAGACGACGGAACAAAACATGCATTATCATCATGGGTTCTCCTGGTATCATTTCATTTAGCCGGCTCCCGCCGGATTCGGTAGTATCGTCCGGCGGCAGGTTCATCGCCGCCGCCGTTATCGTATATTTTCATCGTCGTATTGGTAAACAAGACATTGGTTAAACTATGCCAATCGGAATCGCGGGAGAACGTACGGTATTGCACTTCATAGGTGCTACCGGTCTCGGCATTCCATGAAAGTTCCACAACTCCGGTGCCCGCCGGTTGAATCGTTATCCGCGGCACGGATACCGCTGCCGGGACAGACGCCGGATCGTCATCCGGGTCAGCGTCAGCGTCGGACGGGTCGGACGTTTCGGACGTTTCGGACGGGTCGGACACGAAATGCCCGCTGACCGTCGTCGGCGCATCAATCGTCAGGGCCAGAGTCTCGGCACTACTGTTGGAGACGCCGTTAACCTGCCAATAGGAGAATACATGGTTGGGA
>PXCX01000197.1 GCA_003565195.1 PVC group bacterium
AATAGTCGGGAAACTCTTCAAGGTAGCCAAGCCACTGGTCGTTTTCCTGCCAGTAAACGTACCGTACCGTCATAGTTCAATGATAACCGTGCCCGACCACATTGAAAATGTCGGAGCTGTTTCAGGGAAATCTCTTCGTCTCCGTTCCCCCGGAGCGGAGCGGCGTGGACCAGCTCTCCAGTGTCGTCGAGGGCGGGGGCCGGGGCAGGGGAGCCGGATTTGGGGGTCCGGCCGCCCCGGGGAATCACCACGCATAACCACGGTTACGTGAGAGAAAAACCAGAGTTACTATCTCCACCCTGTTCCGGCAGGAAAGACGCCCATGGTCGCCCGCACAGCAGACTTCCACTCATGGCACGATCTTTGCATATACGAGGGTAACACCGGCCCGCGTCAGGAGGTACCCAGCGATGACCAGCCCGAGTCTTCTCACCACCCATCCCCTGCTTGATCTCGAACAGATGCACCAGACGTTCCAGACATCGGGAATAGACACACAGCTCCAGGACAATCAACTGACCCTGGAGAACGGCACTCTCGCAACCGTGATTACCGCGGTCCCGGTGTACGGAGAGTCCCTGGACTCCGGCCCCGTGGCGGGATTGCTGCGTATCAGGACGGAGATCACCCAGTACCTGTGTGAATCCCCCGCTTCAGATCCCGATCCGGACCAGCGCATGGACAGGATAAACAGGTCCGCCGCGATGGGTGCGGTCTATCGTGACGAGACGGGCTACACCGTCGGATCGCGGCTTACCGTACGCGCCGGGGTGCGGTGGGAGCCCTCGCTTCTGCCGCTTGTGTTTGCCGCCGCTGTTGGTGCCGCCCCGGGGATGATCAACGCGGTACAACGGATAGACAGGCACCAGCCGCCGGTTGACAGCGTACCGGGAGCATGGACAGTGAGGGATCTGGAAAAGGCCGTATCCTTCCTCTCCCGCATATGTGCCTGCACCAGCGATGAGAGCGGGCTGAGCGCGCAGTTTTCCCTCGCTTCCCGTGCCATTATTCCCGTTCGGAGCGAGGATCAGGCAGTACGCTGGCAGCTGCGCACCGATCACACCCATCCCGCAATCGGAGGCGGGCTCTTTGCCTCGCTGGAGCTTCCCAGCGGGATACAGGACAGAGCAGAGCGGGTACAGCTGGTCAGAGCGTTAAACCGGAAAGAAATTGACAGCGTCGATGGGCCACCGCATTTTGGCGCCTGGACCGACGGGGATACCCGGGACCGGATCGCCTATACGACGTTCCTGCCCAATGAGCTCCGTGAGGCACCGGGGATCGCGGTCACGCTCTCCTTCTGGGCGTTGAATCGCGCTCTGTGGGTCTCGGACGTGATGAGATCCACCCCGGGTGTACGGGGTGGTTGGTCTGCAGGAAAAGGTTTTGGGGTCGGGGGGGCGACAATTTATGTCCGTGGCTCCGCCTCAAAGTAGTTCCATGGAAACACCCGTCACGGAAAGACTGACCGACGCCCGATTCTGGGCAATCGTGGAAGAAATCGGCTGGCCCCATGTAGATTCTGACGCGGCAAAACTGCTGCTCATGAGAGCGTACCCGCCCTCGGTCATGGAGGCGGTGCACGCGGCGTTCCACCGGAAAACCGCCGACCTCGCCCGCGCAGCGGCGGTGGACTGGTGCTGCGACAGTTGGGACGACACCCGCGCCCATATCGTCGGACTCGGAGCGGAAGTCTACGCGCGCAATTGGAAAACCCGCACCTCATGCTCCAACGGATGGAGCGAGGAGAGTACACGGAGAGCCTTGCGTACTGCCTGCCGTTCCATGAGGATTATGGACTGTTCACCGACAGCGGATATGAGAAATCTCTGGTGCGGGCATCTGATTCCCAACATTGTGCGCAACCTGGAGCGATACCGGTTGGTTGGTGATAGTAACGAGCGTGCCGTGATATGATGTGTCCCACTCATGGATGAGCTTACCGCAGCCGCATACCAGACCAGCGCCGGCGCCCGGGCGGACCTCTATGAAAGTGTCGAAAGTCCCCTGGGCCGGCTCTTTCCGCTCCTCTTCAGACCTGAACAGCGCGTTCTTGACGTAGGCGCAGGGTCCGGCCGGGATTGCGCGATCCTTCTGTCCCTGAAAATCGACGCCCACGGAATCGAGCCGGTGGGTGAACTCCACCGGGAAGCGGTCATCCGCCACCCGGAACTTATCAACAGGGTTGTGCATACCACCCTGGAAGACTACGCCCCGGCCCACCGCGGCCGCTATGACGGTGTCCTCCTCTCGGCAGTGCTCATGCACGTCCCGGACAGCCAGCTGTTCAACTTTGTCCTGGCGATCCGGGAGCTCCTCAAGCCCGGGGGAAAGCTCGTTGTCTCCGTCCCGCTGGAGCGGAGCGATGTGGACCCGACCACACAACGTGATGCCGCAGGACGCCTCTTTGTCCTGCGAAGCGAGCCGGAAGTCACGCTCTTTTTCGAACGCCTGGGCTTTGCTGTGGAGAGCCGCTTCCGGTCCAACGATTCACTCGGGCGGGACGCCCTCTGGGCGACCATAGTGTTCACCTGGAGCGGGGACAGCCCTGCGGGGTAGTTGCCATTGCGAATTGAAGGAGAACCGAGTCTGGGACCCTGCGCATCGCTGGGCCGGGAGAGCCCCGCTCTTATTAT
>PXCX01000302.1 GCA_003565195.1 PVC group bacterium
GATTCGCGATGCGCCGGCATCCAGTTGCGGTGAAAACGGCGCAAGCTGACGTACAATCATCAGCACCACACTCATGACAGCCAGACAGATCGCCATTTTTGCGATAAACAACGAATTGGCGCGCCATTGTAAATCGCCGGTTTTACGTCGTAACAGCAGGTAGAGAATCAGATTCTTGACGGTTTTTGCGACCGTCATTGCCAAGGCGATGGCCAGATGTCCGATCAGATCGCGCAACAAAAGAATGCACATCACATGGACGACCAGCGTCCCGATACCAACAACGATCGGTGTCCGGGTATCTTTCATGGCAAAATACACTTGCATAAGAATAATTTCGACCGCAAACGTCGGCAACCCCAGGGCGAACAACGCCAGCGGACCGGTGGTGAGCGCAACCGAATGCGCATCGAAAGCGCCGCGCTGGAAAACCAGGGTAACCGCGGCTTCGCGCAACAACACCAGGCCGACGGCCATCGGAGCAAAAAAGAAAATCAGGAAACGGCAGGTACGCATCAGTAAATCCGTCAAGCCATCGAAATCGCGGCGGGCAGCGTATTCAGAGAAATACGGATAAATGGCAACCCCCAGAGCGAACGGCGCAATCATGATCAGCGTGTCGTTGATTCCGCGGGCATAACTGATTGCGGAGGCATATCCTTCGCCGAATTGCAACGCGATGCGTACATCAAAAATCGTACGCGCCACGGCAAAAAGGGCGCCGATCAGTACCGGCGGCACCAAGCGCGACATCCGTCGCAGAACCGGATCCTGAAGATTAAATTGCGGCCGGTATGCCATCGCCCGGCGGCGCAATGCAAATATCTGGATTGAAAAACAGGCCGCCGCGCCGGTGACAACACCGATCGCAGCAGCGGTAATTCCGAACAACCGGTACAACAAAATGGTCACCAGCATCAAGGTCAACCGATTGACGGATTCACCGAACGCCGGCACAGCGAACCGCTTATACGAGTTGAGCAGCAGATACGCGTATGCCGCAAATGCCAGCAGAAAAGCGGCCGGCAGAATAATCCGCACCAACCTTACGGCTAGATCGAACAATTCGGGACTTGTTTGGCCGGCCGCGAGCGCCACCAGATACGGCGCACCCAGAATCCCGGCAATCGTCGCCACGCCCATGACGATAAACAACAGGGTTGCCACCGTGTAGGCTGAATGCCAGGCGGCATCTTCGCCATCGACGACGCGCCGGTCAACGAACAACGGCAGAAAGGGAGCCAGCGCCTGACGGGGAATGGAATGGAACGAGAACCCGATACTCTGATTGGCCACGACGAACGCATCCATCTGCATTCCGGCGCCAAAACAATAGGCCAGAACCATTCGTTGCACAAGCCCCAACACGCGCGACAACTGGTTGGCAACACTAATGATCGCGGTACCGACCAAAAGACCTTTATCCCGGGTTTTCGGTTCATTCATACCATTTTACCCACCGGGATCGGAACGCCAGCGCACCTTTTCGATCGGCGTCCCGGGTAACACGGCGCGAACCGCCGTCAGAATAGCTGCCGCCGTGCCCCGGACCTGGAATTCCTGCATCCAAACCGAACTTTCAACAAACACCGTCAAGCTATTACCGCGAACCGCACCCGGCCGGGTATGCGCAGCAACATCATAGCCGACCACATCCGGCCAATGCTGTTCCAGCATGGCGAAATCGGTTTTGTGGCGCGGTAATGTCCGTTCCAAAATCGCGTTCAAAACCACGCCGAACGCATCCCAGGGCTCAGATCCCGGCGTTTCACGCGCCGGCTCAACCGAACGCCGCCTGAAACGGCCTGCCCTTTTAACCCGCCGTCCAACGGGCTTCCCCTTTGGCTGTCCTCGAACCGGCATACGCGATTCTCCGTGGTTTAACGACGCACTCCCCTTTTTTGGCGCGTTCCAAACCGTCATTTTGAAAATCAAAACAAACAGTATAACGGTATTCCGTGTGAAACGCAATAGGATCGAAGTTTTGGGATTGAACCGCGGCATATATCGTGGCATAATGCATTTTTTCAGAGGGAGGATAATCATGTCCGTAAATTTTGTATCTCGAATCGACGACCGGGTTCCGTTGCGTCATGCATTAATCAGTGTTTCCGATAAAACCGGGTTGGATGAACTGGTTAACGGACTGCTGGAGACGGCGCCCGGGCTGTCGATCTATTCAACCGGCGGAACCTACGATGCGATTGCACGGATTCTGGGCGACCGTCCGGCAGCCGCCCATTTAATCAAGGTATCCGATTATACGGGACAACCGGAAATGCAGGGCGGGTTGGTCAAAACCCTGGACTTCAAAATTTATCTGGGGCTTCTCAGCGAAACGTATAACCCGGCCCATGCCGCCGATCTGGAACGGACCAACGCAGTGCCGATCGATTTGGTAGCCGTCAATTTATATCCGTTCGCGGCAACGGTCAGCCGTCCCGAAACCACGCCCGAAGGTGCACGCGCCAATATCGATATCGGCGGACCCTGCATGATCCGCGCAGCGGCCAAGAACTATTTACGGGTCACAGCGCTGACCGATCCAGCCGACATTCCATTGTTGTTGAGGGAATTACGTGATCATAAC
>PXCX01000123.1 GCA_003565195.1 PVC group bacterium
CCGGGTATCTGGCAAAAGCCGGCGATGTGGATTCGTTCCGGCACGGGATCGAAACGCTGGCCGGCGATGCAGCGATGCGCTCGCGTATGGGCCGGACCGCCCGGCGCCTGATTGAGACGGAACACGGGATCGATTTGCACGTGAAACGGATGATGGATGTTTATCGGGAAAGCATGGCCGGAAGACCGCAGACTGACAACAAAAAATGATGTGTAACGATTCACGATGGCGATCGATTCCTCTGGGAGCGCCACGCTCCAGCGTGGCAAAACGTGTTGCCGGGCTGAGCCTGGTGATCCCGGGAGGTCGCGTCACCATCATGGGTCGGTTTCGCGAGAAGAGGGATGCAAGAAACAACGTAGACAGCCGCATGTGAAAGGTTCGACTCGTTTACGCAAACAATTCCCGAAGAAGGAGCTATCCGTGATCAAAAAGGATGATCGCAAAACTGCAAGCGTTGCTGTGATCGTGCCGCATTGGAATCGTTTGGATTATACGACGGAATGCTATCGCAGCCTGATGAAGATGGACTTTGCGAATTATCGTGTTTATATCGTCGATAACGGATCAACCGTTCACACTGCGGATGAGCTGGGAAACGCTTGTCCGGCGGCAAAAGTCATTCGTCTCGAAACAAACCGCGGCTTTGCCGGTGGCGTGAATGCGGGAATCCGGGTAGCCCTGGAAACGGATCCGCCCGATTTTGTCTGGCTGCTCAACAACGATACGACTTGCGAACCCGAAGTCTTGACGCGAATGGTTCGCATGGCCGCAACCGATGACCGGATCGGATTGGTGGGATGCGAATTGCTGGAAGGCGCCGAATCCGGCCCGCTCCGACGGGTCGCGGCCGGGAAACGCATGCGCGCGCCGTTGTACATCCCATGGAGTGTGGGGGCGGGACAAACGGTCGATTATCTTTGTGGGGCCAGTCTGTTGATTCGGCGCGCGGTGTTGGAAGACATCGGGCTGCTCGATGAAGGATTCTTTTTTTTCTTTGAAGATGCCGATTATTGTCGTCGCGCCCGGCAAGCCGGCTGGCATCTGGTCGTGGCGCCGGACGCGGTTATGCGACATTGGGGCTCGGCAACGATCGGCAGGCTGAATGAGGCCCAGGCATTGCATTATCGGGCCGGCCATATCCGCTTTTTACGGAAAACGTTGACGCATCCCTTTGCGCCCGCTTTGCTTTGCGCCGGATGGCGTTTGTTGAACGATACACTGCGCGGCCGCATGGCGGCCGTACGCGGCAACCTGCGCGGCTGGCGCAAGGGATGGCGTGATCCGGTAACGGGATCATGTCCGGTACGATGAATTCTCTTTCTTTGATACGCAACACGTTGTTTTTCGCGGATCGCAAGCCGGAGAAACCGCTGGATGGCAACAAGACACCGCTGTCTCCTGTCCGTGAGCATATGTCCCGACGCGGGACAATGATATGGCTGGGCGTTGTTCTGGGCCTGGCGTTTGCCGTGCGGATTCTCGCTGCGCTGCGCGAGCCGGCGCTGGGTCAAACGGATGCCTACGGTCACTTGCAGTTTCTGCGCGATATGCTGCAGCACGGTCGTTTGCGTCATCCGTTGTATCCACCCGCCTATTATTGGTTGTTGTCGATCCCCGTACGGATCTTGCGGTTGGATCCCTACCTCGCCGTTCGCTATGCCGGAGCTTTTTTCGGGCTGGGTTTGGTTGCCGCCGTTTATGCGCTGGCGCGATCGGCGTTCGGTCGCCGGGCGGCTTTATGGAGCGCGTTCCTGGTCGCAGCCTTTCCCGCCTTTTATTGGCTCCAGAAAACCGGTGTCGGAGCCTATCCGTCGCAATTGGGACTGCTGATCCTGCCGTTTCTTCTTCTTTGCTGGGATGGTTCCATGCGTCGGGGTGGAAAGGCGCTGGCTGGTTTTGCGTCGGCATCCGTGTTGCTGGCAATATCAGTGCCTATGATGTTGCTGGATATACTGCCGTTTCTGGCGCTTGACTTTGTCCGGCGCGTTATCCGTCGCGAGATCAATCGCTCGGCTTGGATCGCCGTCGCTTCCGCCATCACCGCCATGACAGGGATGCTGATTTGGATCGGGGCCCAGGGCGACGGCGATGTCGTCCCGCGAACAGTCTCCGGCATTTCAGGCGTGCCGGTATCCGAACAAGCAACGCCGGCGTCTATGTTGTGGCGTGTTGCCTGGACCTACATGATGCCCGAACGGTGGCTGCCGGACGGCAGATGGTTTCAGGCGGCCGCATGGATCGTCGGGATCGCGCTCTTGACCATCGTGTTGTGGTGCCGTCGTGCCGCCGCGACCTTGAACCCGGTAGCCGGTGTGCGCGACTGGAGTCTGGCACGAATGATTGCCTGGTGGGCCTTGTTCGCGTGGTTCCAGACCGTGTTCGGCGTCTTCCAGTTTCCGCTGTACATGCGGGCGGGCTGGTTGTTGCTGATTGCGCTGGCTTTGTTGGGCGGCTGGATAACGGTTGGGATCGGTGATCGTCTGGCCGGTCTGCCGCGGCGAACCTGGTTCATGGCCATCGCGGCGGCAGCGCTGGTGACACTGTGCCGGCCGCCCACGCCGGCGCCGCATCTTTCGCCG
>PXCX01000108.1 GCA_003565195.1 PVC group bacterium
GGGTGCTTGGTGCGGCCTGCGCCGCGGCCGGCGCCGCGAATGGCGGCGCGCTTTGGGTGCAGGCCGCACCAAGCACCCGTTGATGTCCGCGATGGACACCGTCAAAGAAGCCGGCCGCCAGAAACACCGGCTTGACGCTTTGCTTCAGTTCCGCAAAACTTTTTACCCGTAACATCATCTTAACGCAACGAAGGAAATGCCGACATGGGCATAACATGACGGGCGAGATCGGACAGGTCGCCGTTTAGCAGAACATCCATGGAAACCGCGTTTTCAAGTTTAAGATTGCCGCTTTGGGTACGGCATAACTGACTCAAATGCGCGCCGCACCCCAATTGCAGACCCAGTTCATGACACAACGAACGCACATAGGTCCCTTTGGTACAACCCAACCGGAACGTGGCGCACGGCAGCGCAAAATCCAGCAACCGGAATTCGTAAACATGGATCAGCCGTGCCGGCCGTTCCACCTCGCGTCCTTTACGGGCGTGTTTATAAAGCGGAACCCCGTCCTTTTTAACCGCCGAAACCATCGGTGGCGTCTGCATCCGGTCGCCTTGAAAACCGGACATGGCCTCAATCAATCGATCGCGATTCAAACCGACGATATCGCGCTCTTCCAGAATGGTTCCGTCGGCATCATGGCTATCGGTAATCGCGCCGAACGTCATCGTCCCTTGATAAACCTTGTCCGCGCCCATCATCAGGCTGGACAGTCGGGTGGCTCGTCCTATCAGAATCACAAGTAGTCCGGTCGCCTGGGGGTCGAGCGTCCCGCCGTGACCAACCTTGCGCAATCTAAACTGACGCCGGATCCGGTCCACCACATCGTGGGATGTCGGGCCGCCGGGTTTGTCGACCAATAGGACACCGTCGAATGGATCAGGCATGCTCGGCGTCCTCCGGCGGCGGCGGCGCATCGTGCTTTTCTTCCAGATGATTCAAGATGGACAGAACCCTGTCGCCCGCCGCCAGCGAATCGTCAATTTCAAAGAATAGCCGCGGGGTATACTTGATTTTCAATGTTCGGGCCAGATGCGCTTGAATTTCGCGCCGCCGATCGAGAAGCATGCTCAACACCCGCTGGCGTTCCTGATCGCCGTTAGCGGGTTCCGTTCCTTCAAGCGATGGCCCGGTTCTCAAGACCGAAACCCATACCTGGGCGGAACGCAAGTTGGCGGTAACCGACACGCGGGTAATCGTGACCGCCGCCAAATTAATATCGGTTCCGCGCGCAAACTGGGACATATTGGCGGCAATTTCGCGACGAATCAATTCGTTGACTCGAACAAGACGTTGGGATTTCATGAATTTACGGAAGGTTCACGGTTCAAGGTTCACGGTTGAAGCTGAGAACCCCTAAAAGGACACCAACTATGTTTGGCTGGTCTTCACAGTGTCTGTTTAACTACATCCACCTGATAGAACTCGAGCACATCGTTTTCCTGAAATTCGGGATTGCGCTCAAGCCGCACGCCGCATTCCTGGGATTGCTGCACCTCATTGACATCCGCCTGGAAACGTTTGAGCGAGACAACCGCCAGATTTTCGTTCAGCACCTCGTCACCGCGTTTAATCCGTACTTTACAGCGGTTATTGATTTGACCATCGGTAACCATGCATCCGGCAACCCGGCCCCCTCTGGACAGGGT
The DNA here is from genome assembly GCA_003565195.1 of PVC group bacterium. Classification (GTDB taxonomy): domain Bacteria; phylum Verrucomicrobiota; class Kiritimatiellia; order CAIKKV01; family PXCX01; genus PXCX01. The sequence goes on from PXCX01000108.1 coordinate 1,653, forward strand.
AAACACCTGTTTAATCAAGGCATGCCCTACAATCCGTTCCCGTTGTTCGGGCGCCAGCATCCCGGCCATGGCATCACGCACTTGATCAGCTAATTGATAAATAATGCGGTGCATCCGGATTTCAACACCTTCACGTTTGGCCATTTGGCTGACACCGTTTTCCATACCGACATTAAATCCGATAATCACCGCCTGCGAGGCGCTGGCCAGCAATACATCGTTAGCGGTCACATTGCCGACAGCGCTCAGGATGATATTGGTATCCACCTTCTCGCTAGGGATCTCGTTGAGGGTCTTCGCTATCGCCGCCAGCGAACCCTGGACATCGGCCTTGAGGATCAGGCGTAACTCTATCTTGTCCTGTTGCCCCATCAGTTGATAAAGATCATCTAGTGATGCACGACGGGGTGCCGACGCCGATCGTTTTTCGGTCTGGTCATCAAGCCGTTGGCTTTCGGCGCGTGCGCGCGCGACTTTGTCAGATGCACATACACGAAACCGGGCGCCGGCATCCGGTACCCCTGACAGTCCCATACATTTCACCGGCATCGACGGACCGGCCGAGCGGACCTTACTGCCATGATCGTCGATCAACGCCTTGATCCGCCCCCAATTGGGGCCGCAGACCACCGCATCGCCCAAGCGCAAGGTACCGTTCTGGACCAGCAAGGTTGCCGTTGGCCCCATCCCGGATTCCAGTTGGGACTCAACCACGTAACCGGTTGCACGCCGTTTGGGGTTGGCTTTAAGTTCCATTATTTCAGCTTGCAGTAAAATCATTTCAAGCAGGTCGTCAATCCCTTCGCCAGTTTGCGCGCTTACCGGGCAACAGATTATCTCGCCGCCCCAATCTTCGGGATGCAATCCAACGGCCGCCAGTTGTTGTTTTACACGGTCCACATTGGCGGCCGGCAAATCGATTTTATTGATTGCCACCATAATACTCACTTTGGCAGCCTGAGCATGCCGGATCGCTTCCTCGGTTTGGGGCATGATGCCGTCGTCGGCAGCAATGATCAGCACGGCAATATCGGTCAAATCCGCGCCACGGGCACGCATTTCGGTGAAGGCGGCATGTCCGGGTGTATCCAGAAACGAAATCGTTTTGCCATCGACCGTCACGGTTGAAGCACCGATATGCTGGGTTATTCCGCCATGTTCGCCGGAGGCGACACTCGATGCGCGGATTCGATCCAGTATCGAGGTTTTTCCATGGTCCACATGCCCCAGAAATGTCACCAAGGGTGGCCGGATCTTTAAATCCTGCGGCCTATCAGCCGGTTCGTCATCCTCGATCAATTCCGGTTTACGCGCCGGCGTGACATGATGTTCAGCGCTACGTTTCGCTTTGGCTACTTGAAATCCGTGTTTAACCACGATTTTTTGGGCAACCGCCACATCCAGTTTTTCGTTGATTGATGCCAAAACGTTCATGGCCATCAAATCGGCAATCAGCCGATTGGGTCGCATACCCATTTTCTGTGCCAGATCCTTGACCAGAATGGGGCCCTTGATGCTGATTTCCTTAGGTTCGGCCGGCCGTTTGGCGGATGGCGCGGCGACCGCAGGTCGAACTGGTTTGGCCGCGGGTCGCGAGGGTGCGGGCGCCGTATGCGGGCGCGTTTTTTTAGCGGCGGGGGGCCGCCCACCGGGTCCCGCTTTAGGCGTTCGCTCAGGTTTTGCCGGTGACCGTGGCGGTTCCCGGGGTATCGTCTGGGTTGATGCCGGCACCGGCTTTTTCGGCGCGGCCGCTTCGGGTCGTTTTTCCGGGCTGCCGCGCATCGCCGCGATAGCCTGCTCATTCAGCTTGTTCAAATGGTTCTTCACCGGAAATCCAGCGCGCTCAAGGCGCTGCATCAATTCCCGGCTGGAAACATTCAGTTCTTTGGCAAGTTCATGAACTCTCATTGTTTCCGTCGTCTTCCTCAGGCTCAGGCGGCGCTTGACAGGCACGCACGGCCGCCGCAACTATCATCTGCGCCTCTTCGGCGCTAATATCGGCTGCCTGTTCAATGTCGCTTACGTCTGCCGCTAAAATACCCGCAACGCCCAAAAATCCGGCGTAGACCAATTTCTTTGCTGTTTCTTCGTCGATTCCATCTATCCGCGCCAGTTCATCAATTGCGGACGAAACCTTTTCCTCGAAACTGGTTTCCTCGTCACTACGTTCAACTTCAATCCGCCACCCGGACAACTTCGACGATAAACGAACATTCTCACCCCGTTTGCCGATGGCTATCGAATAGTTATCGGCGTCGGCAACTACACGTATCAAACGTTCATCCTCGGATTCAACCTGAATACGCATCAATTTGGCAGGCGCCAGTGCATTGCTGATAAACTGGGTGATATCATCGTGCCAGCGTACAATATCAATCTTTTCGTTGCATAACTCGCGCACGATGTTTTTGACACGATTACCCCGCATTCCAACGCATGCACCCACCGGATCGACCCTTTCATCATGGGTCATCACAGCAATTTTAGTGCGGTAACCGGCTTCGCGCGCCACCCCTTTAATCTCAACCGTCGCGTCATGGATTTCGCTGACTTCAAGTTCGAACAGACGCTTCACAAAGTCGGGATGCGCCCGCGAAAGAATCACCGCCGGCATGCCGGGTTCGTCCCGCACATCCAAAATCAGTGCCCGGGTCGCGTCACCCACTTGATAAGCTTCGGTGGGGATTCGCTCATTGAAAGGCAATACGGCTTCGGTGCGACCCAAATCGACCACGATATCGCGCGTTTCAAAACGACGAACCGTTCCGGTTACCACCTCGCCCACACGACTCTGGTACTCCGTAAAAACAATCTGCCGTTCGGCTTGCCGGAGTTTCTGCATAATCGATTGTTTAGCGGTCTGGGCGGCAATGCGACCCAGTTTATTCGGCGGAACCTCCATTTCGATCAAATCACCAACCTGCGCCTTGGGACGCCGACGACGAGCCTCCGCAAGCGTCATTTCCTCGCGTCGATCCGTCACCTTTTCAACCACCCGTTTGAAGGTGAAAGCTTGAATTTCGCAGGTTTTCCGATCAATCAATACGCGCGGCTCAGCCGCTTCACCATAATTCTTGCGTATAGCTACCAGAATCGCGGCTTCCAACGTCTGAAACAATAGATCGCGATCAAGACCGCGTTCGCGTTCCATATAATTGACTACAGCCAAAAGTTCTTCGTTCATGGGATTTACCCCGCCGCCGTACCGCAGCCCGTCCCCGTATCAAACAGCGACCGCTACGCTCCGGGTCCTATCGTCGTATATTATCTTGTTGTCGCACTTGAACCGTATTAATCTATGAAACCAAACATCAAAAGTCAAGTATCGTTTTGTTCAGCAGTTCTCATTTTGGCCTCATTCTTTTGTCCGCGGCGGGTCCGGCGGCCCCGCCCTACCTCGGAAACGACCCAAAACATCGTAAAAACAGGTCCGTCGATAATATGAAGCGGCCATAATGAAAATTGCTACGTTCTGTTTTGCGCGATCCCGAAAGCGACCCACGACACGCGACACCCGACACCCGACACCCGACACCCTTTACGTCACCGTGCGGTGGTATTCCTGCAATGACTTGACCAGCGGCGCGTCGCCGCTGCGGGCGGCGGCAATACCTTCGGCGGCGGCAACCCCGGCCGCGGCAGTGGTGATATAGGGGATCCGGTGCTGGATCGCGGCTTTGCGGATATACGAATCGTCACTCACTCCCAGTTTACCGGCCGGTGTATTGACAATTAACTGAATTTCGCCGTTCTTCACCGCATCCAGGATGTTGGGCCTTCCTTCACGCAGTTTAAGAACCGGTCCCGCTTCGATATCATGTTGTGTCAAGAAGGTTCGCGTGCCAGCGGTTGCGAGCAATTTAAAGCCGTTTTCGGAGAATCGCCGTGCGGCCGCAACAGTTTTTTGGTCGCGATCGCGTTCGCAGATGGTCATCAGCACGGTCCCACCCATCGGCAAGGTGGCCTTGGCGCCATCCTGGGCCTTGAAAAACGCCAGTCCATAATTTTGAGATAACCCCAGCACTTCACCGGTCGATCTCATTTCGGGGCCGAGTACAGGATCGACTTCAGGAAACATACCGAAGGGAAACACGGCTTCCTTGACACCGTAATACGGGATCTTGCGAACTGCAAGATCGAAATCTGAAATTTTCTTGCCCATCATGATTTCGGTGGCAATCCGCGCCATCGACAATCCGCAAACTTTGGATACGATCGGAACGGTCCGCGACGCCCGCGGATTTGCTTCCAGTACGTAAACTGTATCGTCGCAGATTGCATACTGAATGTTCATCAATCCGACCACATGCAGTTCCCTGGCAATCGTGCGCGTATAACCGATAATAGTTTCGAGATGTTTTTCGGGAATATTGACCGTCGGAATAACACAGGCCGAATCACCGGAATGGATGCCGGCCTGTTCGATATGCTCCATCACGGCGGGCACGAATGCGTCCGTGCCGTCAGCAATGGCATCGGCTTCGGTTTCAATCGCGTTTTCAAGGTAACGATCGATGAGCAGCGGCCGTTCCGGGGTGACATCAACGGCGGCGGTCACGTAATCGCGCAACATCGCTTCATCATGAATGATTTCCATGCCGCGTCCGCCCAAAACATACGATGGACGCACCATCAACGGGTAGCCAATCTGTTCGGCAATCGCTATCGCTTCATCCACACACACGGCCATACCGCTTTCCGGCATCGGAATCCCAAGCCGGTCCATAATCTGCCGGAACCGATCGCGATCTTCCGCTAAATCGATGGTGTCGGTCGAGGTTCCCAACACGCGTACACCGGCCTCTTCAAGTTCGCGGGCAATATTCAACGGGGTCTGCCCGCCGAATTGACAGATCACACCCATCGGTTGCTCTTTTTCGTAAATCCGTAACACATCTTCAACCGTTAACGGTTCAAAGTAGAGCCGGTCGGAGGTATCGTAATCGGTCGATACGGTTTCCGGATTACAATTGACCATCACACTGCGAACGCCCATATCACGCAAGGCGAACGCGGCATGAACACAACAGTAATCGAACTCGATCCCCTGCCCGATCCGGTTGGGACCACCACCGAGGATCATGACCTTGCGATCATTACCGGCAACCGCCGGTACACTGTCAGGCTGGTTGTAACTTGAATAGTAATAGGCGGCATTTTCGGCGCCACTGACGGGAACCGCCTGATATCCTTGGACCAGTTTAATGCGTTGACGTTGAGCCCGCACCTGGCTTTCCGGAATATCCAGCAGACGCGCCAGATAGCGATCGGCGAAACCGTCGCATTTAGCCTGTCTAAGCAGATCGTCGGGTAATTCGCCGCCGCGATGAGTCAATATTTTTTCCTCGAGCGACACAAGCTCGCCCATTTGCTCAATAAACCAGGGTTTTATATAGGTTTTTTCATGTAATTGCGCGACACTAGCCCCTTTACGCAAGGCTTCGTACATCAGGAAATGGCGTTCACTGGATGGTTCACTGAGACGTTGCATCAGTTCGTTCAGCGACAAATCATTGAAGTTCGCGGCGAACCCTAGACCATAACGATTGTTTTCCAGGGAACGGATTGCTTTCAGGAAGGCTTCCTTATAGTTTTTGCCAAGGCTCATAACTTCGCCGACGGCACGCATCTGGGTCCCGAGCCGATCCTGGACGCCGCGGAATTTCTCGAAGGCCCAGCGCGCGAATTTCACCACCACATAATCGCCGCAGGGGGTGTACTTGTCGAGCGTACCGTCGCGCCAGTATGGGATTTCAGCAAGTGTCATCCCACCGGCAAGTTTGGCCGAGATCAAAGCGATCGGAAATCCGGTTGCCTTGGAGGCCAGCGCCGAGGATCGCGAGGTACGCGGATTAATCTCGATCGCGGTAACCCGTCCGGTCTTGGGATTATGAGCGAACTGGACATTGGCGCCGCCAATGACCTCGATCGCCTCCAGAATCCGGTACGCATAGTCCTGCAACCGTTCCTGAAGTTTCGGATCGATGGTAAGCATCGGTGCGGTACAAAAAGAATCGCCGGTATGTACGCCCATCGCATCGACGTTCTCGATAAAACAAACGGTTAGTTTACGATTATCGGCATCGCGCACCACTTCCAGTTCCAGTTCCTCGCAACCCAGGACCGATTCTTCAATCAGTACCTGGCCGACCATACTGGCCGCGATCCCGCGCGCAGCCACCTTGCGCAGCTCTTCAACGTTATAGACCAAACCACCGCCGGTGCCTCCCATGGTATAGGCCGGCCGCACCACCACCGGATAACCGAGTTGGTTGGCCACCCGTTCGGCTTCCTCAACCGTATACACGGTTTCACTGCCGGGTACATCGACGCCCACACTGCGCATGGTTTCCTTGAATAAGGTGCGGTCTTCGCCGCGCTCGATCGCATCCAGTTTTACACCAATGACCCGTACGTTGTATTTCGCCAGAATACCAGCCTTATCAAGTTCAGACGTCAGGTTAAGACCAGTCTGACCACCCAAGTTCGGCAACACCGCATCCGGTCGTTCCTTGGCAATGATCGATTCAAGCGATCGAACCGTTAACGGTTCCACGTAGGTTGCATCCGCCATACCCGGATCGGTCATGATCGTTGCCGGATTCGAGTTGACTAGAACAATCCGATATCCCAACGACCGCAGCGCCTTGCACGCCTGGGTTCCCGAATAGTCGAATTCGCAAGCCTGCCCGATGATAATCGGTCCCGAACCAATGATCAGAACCTTGTCGACTCCCTCAATTTTCGGCATGATATTTTCCCTTCAAACAGCTTCGATGCAACTGGGTGGTTTGGCGGCAATATGATACGTTACGCTAACGACGCCGGGTACCGTCCCGGTAATCCGGTCCGCCAGGGCGCGCAAGCGCGCGAACGGGATCTCCGTCGGCACAGCAGTGACAGCGTCTTGACTGTCCCAGCAACGGATCTCGATTTGGTATCCGAAATCGCGTTTGCCATCGCGTACGCCGGTTACGCGGTCTTGGTGCAATACCGCAAGATACTGAAAAGCACCGCTATCGCATAATCCCTCCTCGACGATCGCGGTAGCCTGGCGCACGATCGCGACCCGTTCGCGGGTCACTTCGCCGATAATCCGGGCTGCCAGGGCCGGTCCCGGAAATGGGGGACGTTGCGCCAATTCGGTGGGCAACCCAAGCGCCCGTCCGACGGCGCGAATCGCGGGCTTGCGCAAGGCCAAAATCGGTTCCAGAACCTTGTACCCGAAGGCTTTTTGCGGATCAATCCCGATTTGGGTAAAAACGTTATGCTGGCGTTTCACGCCGGCCGCGGTTTCCTGGACATCGGTGAAATTCGTGCCCTGCAACAAGATATTGGCATTGGCACGCCGCAATAAATCGGCAAAGACATCCTTGTAAAACGGCTGGGTAATGCCCTGCTCGCGTTTCCGCTCGGGATCGGTCAACCCGCGCAAAGCCTCAAAAAAACGGTCGGCGGCATCAACCACCTCGACCTTGACGTCCAGGGCAGCAAACCAATCGACAATCTGTTGCGGCTCGTTCTCACGCATCAAACCGGTATCGATAAAATAACTTTTCAGTCGCGTACCCAGCGCGCGATGGGCCAGCAAGGTAACCACGGCGGAATCGACCCCGCCGGACAACGCGCTCATCGCAATCCCATCCGCCGCCGCTTCGCGAATCGCGGCCACTTGCTGTTCAATAAATGCTTCGGTATCCAGTTTGTCCAACGGTATTTCGGTTATCCCCATACTGTTTCCTCCCAAGCGCTACAGGGTAGCGGTTGAGAACGGGAATGTCAAGAAGGCGGAAGACCCCCTGAATGTCGGATTGTTGATTTATGATCACTGTCATCCCATGGAACATTGGAATGATGGAAAATTGGATTAATGACAAGAGGCCAAAACCGATTTTTTACAAGCCGGAAAAATGCAACGCAGAATTGGCGCATCACCGGACGCTGAAAATGCAAGCATCACGTTTGCATCAATTCCCAACATTCCATAACTCCAGTATTCCAACATTCCGCATCCCTATGGGATGCTACTGATTTATGATTTATGATTTGTTGCTGAAAACAAGCGCTTTACAACGAAAATACGCGGATTATGAATATCAAGACCTTCAAGATGTCGCGCATTGCGCAACATGCGACTCGACTCAATCCTGGGTTACGGAATCATCAATTGACGTTTTTCAGTCCGCGGTTTTGGGAGACCGTGCCTTATCTGGCTGGCGGTTGGATTTCGAAATTCCGCCATTGGTTCGGATTCCCCGAGGCGCCTTGTTCAGCGGCGCGTATCAGGTTATACATTTCACGCGCGCTGACATAATGCAATTGCCACTTCCGGCCGTCGTTATATTCCGCCGCCAGATCGCGATGCAACCCGCGCATGGCGTCACCGAGAACCGCGCTACGATTGGCGGCAACACAACCATGGGTATGCAGTTTCACGAACAGCCAGTCCGACCGGCCACGGACATGAATCCATGGCGCAAGCCAGGATTTCATCCGGCCCAAACTTGGTGGGTTAACACCGGATAATTCGGCATTTTCCAAGCGCGGCAACACACCCCATTTACGACGTCGCCAATCCAAGGTCAGCGGACCGCAAATAATCGGCAGACCACACGGCGGCTCATTCTCTCGCGGCATCACCCGGATTTCGACGCCATGATCATGACCGCGCGCTCCACCATCCGGTTTATCGACCGCGCGATACAGCGTATTGACCGTCCTGGGTTGGGTTGGCGACGGCGCTGATGGAAAGGTGAAATCGGCATAACAACCGGCCCGCGTCAAAACGTCAAGTTCGGAATTGACGCCACACCAATCGCGATCAGGCCTTGAATTGCAGAGCGCCCAATTTCCGTGTACGAATCCGAAACGGACCTGACCATCCCGATCGCGGCCAAGCAATCCGTGTTCGTTATGCAAACAATCGCGATACGCGTCAAGGCTATCCAGCAGCGACTCGGAGCTATCATGACGGTGATGAAGTTGGACCTCGGTTTCACCCCAGCCCTCACGACAGAAATCGGCAATCGCCGCCACGCAATCATGATCGTAGTCGTCGCCCGGATAGAAGAATGTATGGCGCGGCGGATATCCGTCGGCATCCCGAAACGACGCCATAAGCTGCCTGTATTGCGCCAGCCAGTCGCGCGTCAGTTTGCGCGCCTCGGACGCCACGCAACCCTCGCGGAAAGGCTCGAAATGATCGGCAACCGCCAATAATACATGCCGCAGTCCGGAACCCTGAAACTGAGGCCGTCGCCACCAGGATTTCAACCAGCCTGGCCCCCAAAGATTAATCGCACGCGGCATCACGAGCTTGATCTCCGCGGGGTCCGGTCCCAATCGCCGCGCAATCCGCCGCGCAACCATTGGATCGACCCCACCAGCAAAGCAACCTGCATGGCGATAAAATAATCGACAGCATAACGGCGCCGTCCCATCCGCGCCGCCAGGATCGCCAGCGGACCGCCGGCCAAAACCAACAGATACAACATTCCGTGCAACCCGACCGGACCGTTGCGAATCAGGCCGATCGCCGCCAGACCCCATGCGGACAGCAGTAGATGCGGTGTCAGCCAGCGCAACACTTTATGCGAGAAAAAGAACCAGGCAAACCAGCGGTACCGCGGCAGCAGACAGCGCCGGCATAAACTCAGCGCCTGGAAATCGCCGGCGCCGATCCTGACCCGGCGTCGCCATTCGGCGGCGGTTGCCGGCAATGGTTCGCGCGCCACAGCGGCCGGTTCGTATACCATCCGGTATCCCTGTTCACGGATTTTCATGCCAATCACCAAATCATCCACGATCGTGTTGTCCGGCACCGCAGGAAACAAGCGGGCACGGATGGCATAAATGGCCCCGTTGGCTCCCAAACAGGAATCCAACCGGCTTTCCCAGGTTTTCAACCGGTTTTCCCAAGTCCA
>PXCX01000168.1 GCA_003565195.1 PVC group bacterium
ATCGATGCAGCGGTCGAAACGGTCGTCGAAGCGATCAAAAAGCAGAGCAAGAAAGTCAAGGAACACACGGAAATCAGCCAGGTCGCGACCATTTCCGCCAACGGCGACAACACGATCGGCGAGATTATTGCCGATGCGATGGACAAAGTCGGCAAAGACGGCACTATCACGGTTGAGGAAGCCAAAACCATCGAGACAACGCTTGACGTGGTTGAGGGGATGCAATTTGACAAAGGCTACCTTTCTCCCTACATGTCGACCAATACCGAGACGATGGAAGCGGTGCTCGAAGACGCGTATATCCTGATTCACGAGAAGAAAATCTCGAATCTTCAGGAAATGCTGCCATTACTGCAATTGGTCGCCAAAGAAGGCAAGCCCTTGTTGATTATCGCTGAAGACGTGGAAGGCGAAGCCTTGGCGACACTGGTGGTCAACAAACTGCGTGGCACGTTGAACTGCTGCGCCGTTAAGGCACCCGGTTTTGGCGATCGTCGCAAGGCGATGCTCGAGGATATAGCGATTCTGACCGGCGGTAAGTGCCTGACGGAGGATTTGGGTGTTAAACTCGAGAACGTTAAGATCGAGGATCTGGGCCGTGCCAAACGCGTGTCGGTTGACAAAGAGAACACCACCCTCGTCGAAGGCGCCGGTAAAACCTCGGCCATTCAGGGGCGTGTTGCCCAGATCAAACGCCAGATTGACGAGACCACCTCTGATTACGATCGCGAGAAGCTCCAGGAAAGGTTGGCCAAGTTGGCCGGCGGAGTCGCCGTAATCAACGTTGGTGCCTCGACCGAAACCGAGATGAAAGAGAAGAAGGCTCGTGTTGAGGACGCCTTACATGCAACGCGTGCGGCCGTCGAGGAAGGTGTTGTAGCGGGTGGCGGTGTTGTGCTTTTGCGCGCGCTCAACGCACTCGGCAAGCTGGATCTCGAAGGCGATCAGGCGATTGGCGCGAAAATCATCGAGAAAGCCATGGAAGCGCCGTTGCGTCAGTTGGCCGATAATGCCGGCAAGGAAGGCAGCATTGTTGTCCAGGAAGTCAAGAAGCTCAAGGGTTCCATGGGGTTCAACGTCTCGACTGACGAATACTGCGACCTGTTCAAGGCCGGCGTACTCGATCCTGCCAAGGTGACCCGTCTGGCATTGCAGAACGCCGCATCAATCGCCGGATTGATGTTGACTACCGAGTGCATGGTTACCGAACCGCCTGAGGAAGAAAAAGCGCCTCCGGCCGGTGGCGGCCAGGATCCCATGGGAGGCATGGGTGGCATGGGTGGTATGGGCGGCATGTATTAATCGAGTGTGCTGAACATATCATTGACAAATGGGTGCGGGATGCATATACTGTATCCCGTACCCATTTTTTTCGTTTTAATTTAGCGAGGTGGCATGAATCCAAAACTGATCGTCAAAGCCCAAGCCCAAATTCCCAGTGTTCCCTTGCTGGTTAACGTGATTTCGAAGCGCGTGCGCCAGTTGATCGCCGGAATGAAACCGTATGTGCGGCCCGAAAGTCGCAACGAAGATATCGTTGACATTGCATTGCGTGAAGTCGCGGAGGGCAAGTTACGGGCGGAGATCGATTACTCGACGATCGCGATTCTGAGTCGTAACACCCGCTGACGTTTCGGTGTTTACCGATGAAACGTCCCCGGAACCCGGATACGCAGCCGATTGCCAGTAATCGTAAAGCGTTTCATGATTTTGAAGTGTTGGAGCGCTTGGAGGCGGGCGTTGTGTTGCAGGGAACCGAGGTTAAATCAGCGCGTCTCCGGCAGGTGACCTTAACCGGTGGGCATGTTCGTATCCAGCGCGGCGAAGCATGGTTGTGCGGTGTGCGGATCGCCGGCTACGATCATGGTAACCAGTTTAATCATGAACCCGACCGGCAACGACGATTGCTGTTGCACAAGAAAGAAATCCATCGTTTGATGGGTTTGATGACCCAAAAGGCATACACCGTGGTGCCTCTCAAAGCCTACTTCCGGCAACGGCGTCTCAAGCTGGAATTGGGCCTATGTCGCGGCAAGCAAATGGCGGACAAGCGACAAGCTTTGCGTCGCTCCGACGATGAACGTGATGCCCGGCGTGCCATGAAACGGTTCCGCTGAACCGCGCGGGCGTTTATCAGGAAACCGCCGGGCGGGTCACTTTAACCAGGGTTTTCCATAGCTTTTCCGGCGTTTCATCCGCCATTAACTTGTCGCGATTTTCGGGTTTGCGTAAAACGTCGGTCAATCCTGCCAGCAGTTTGAGATAGAACGCGTTGGCCGCCGTTGGAATGACGATGAAAAACACCAGATGCGTCAGAGCTTTCGCATCCTCGTCAAAGGCAATACCCTTGGAACTTAATCCCATAGCCAAGGTCAGCGCGCCGCCTTCGATGCCGCGCACGTGCGGGAAAGCCAAGCCATGATCGACTGCGGTACTCATAATGGTTTCGCGGCGTAACGCCTCTTCGTAAAGCTTGTCAGCATTGTCAACGAATCCGTTTGCGCACATGATATCGGCCAATTCCCGGATGCTTTCATTGCGCGTGGACCCTTGTAATTGCGGGATC
>PXCX01000172.1 GCA_003565195.1 PVC group bacterium
AGCTTGGAATTGGCCCAGGAGTATGACGTGACTACCATTGCGTTTCCTGCAATCAGCACCGGCGTATACGGCTACCCCATTGAGGCCGCGACGAATATCGCGGTCGCGACCGTGGTCCGGCATCTGGCGCAACAAGGCGGCAAGATCGTCGTGACGTTCTGCTGCTTTTCCGACCGTGACCTCGCGGTGTACCGTCAGGCGCTGGCGCAGGGCGCTCCGGAGGATCGGCCATGAAACACGATCCGGAACTGATCCGGCATATTCTCGATCATGTCGCGCGTAGCGAAGGTGGGGTAAAAGCCGCGGAGATTCCGGCGTCCGGCGGGCATGCGGCGGCTAATGTTTCACGGCATATCGCGTTGTTGATCGAACACGAGCTGCTGGAAGGCACGACGCATTTCGTGCATGGCTTGACCGCCAAGGGGCATGCGCTGCAACGCGCGCTCCACGACAAGGATGTCCGCGAAAAGATCAGGCACACCGCGGAACATTTGGGGGAAGATGTAACCCTCGAGATCATTCTAAATATCGCGAAGACGTTTCTCATAGGACTGTAACCATCAAAAGGAGTGCGAGTTATGGCCGTTAGATTCTGGAGACGAGTCAAGATCGCCCCGGGACTGACGCTCAACCTGAGCAAGTCCGGGGGATCGTTGTCGTTTGGCCAACGGGGGGCGAAGTACACCGTCGGGCCGCGTGGCCGACGGTCGACGGTTGGTGTTCCGGGGACGGGACTTTTCTATACGCAGACGGAATCCGGCGCTCGGCGGGGTGGGGCGGAACGCCGTGCGAAAGCTGCACAGGCGCCGGTGGTACCGCCGGAGAGTCGCCTGACTCTGGGCTTTTTCAAGCGTTTAGTGACGCCCGCGGGCGAGCAGGCGTTTGTGCAGGGATGCCGCGAGTTGGCGAAGGGACATCATGCAGCGGCGCTGCCGCATTTCGAGGCGGCCATGCATCTGACGGACGGCGCATTCGCGGCCGGATTCCTTTATCTGAAGCAGGAATGCACGGACAAGGCGATTCCATTGTTGGCGAAAGCGGCCCGTGATTATCGCGAACTGGGCCGCTATTTCGGTAGGTACGGTCTCGCGCTGACGCTCAACTTGCCGATCACGGAGGAGGCGGAGGCGCATGTCGGTCCCACGCTACGGGGCGCGCTACTGACGCTGGTGGAGGCGTATCAGATCGCCGGGGATTGGAATGCGGCCCACGAGTGTCTGCAGCGACTGCGGAAACTGGAACCCGGCGATGTCGTGATCCGGCTTTCCATGGTCGAACTGCTCTGGCAGGCCAACCACGGCAACGAGGAAACCTGTCGTCACATCGTGAAGCTGACCCAGGACGTTGGTAACGAATCCTACGTCCACACTGCGTTGCGGCTGTACAAGGCCCGGGCGCTCAATGGTCTCAACATGCACAGCGCCGCGCGCAGTCTGCTGACCGAAACCTTGCGCCGCCGCAAAGATCGGGCAGCGAGTCTTCTCAATGCTTTGCGCTACGAACGCGCTTTGGCGTACGAGTCACTTGGCCAGGCGAAACGTGCGCGATCCGATCTTGAAGCCGTTTTTGCGGACGATCCGGATTTCGAGGATGTGGGGAATCGGTTGAATCAAAAGTAAGAACAGACTCGATGGGAGTGACGATTCATTATCGCGGGACGATTGGCGAACCGGCGCAGATACGGGATCTGCAGCGGGAGTTGGCGGACATCGCGAAGAGCATGGGCTGGGAGTACAGCCTCCTGGACGATGACTGGACCGTGCCGCCCAACGCAGCATTGGTGCATGAACAAGGCCCGCGAAGATCACAGGTCACCTCGGACTGAAGGGCATTTCCCTCTTGCCTGGTGGTGGCGGTGAAGCTTTGTCGTTCTTCGTTGATGCGGCCGGCCGGATCCGCTCGATCATGGACATGATCGAGCAATGCGAAGGCCGCACCATCACGGACAAGGCTTGGGTATCCATAAAGACGCAGTTCCTGTCGCCGGATATTCATATCTGGATCGTGGGTTTGCTGAAATACCTCCAGAGACAGTACTTCGCCAATCTCGAAGTCGACGACGAGGGCGGCTTTTGGGAAACCGGCGATCGAGCTGCGCTGGAAGCGAAGGTGCGCCTGCTCAACGAGAAGATGGATGATTTGGCAACGGACCTGAAAGCGGAATCGCCAGGTGATCTTTCCGGACTGTCCGCCGAAGAAATCGCGTCCCGAATAGAAGACTTCCTGAGGGATCGACAATGAGTGGCAGGATGGATGTTGTGGGCCTTCTATAGAAGCAGCGACTTCCGGGAAGGCGCACTGCTGGCGGTTAACCTTGGTGATGACGCCGACACGAGCGGGGACGTATATCGGTAAAAGTGTCCGTCCCTTATGCGCGCCCAATTCAAGCAAAGGATTTTGCGCACACCCTAGCAGTTCTCATTTTGGCCACTTCGTATGGACACGGCGCGCTCGGCGATCGCGCCCTACCTCGGAAACAACCTTGAAATATGGCGCAAAACCGGTAGGGACGGACCGCCGGGCCGTCCGACGACAAAAAGAAGCGG
>PXCX01000329.1 GCA_003565195.1 PVC group bacterium
AAATGTTCCGCGGCAAACCGAATCTCGTGATTTCCGCCCTGGATCACGTCATGGAATATGGCGACCAACCCGGCATCGAACAAGCGGATTGCGCAATCAGGAACTGCGCAGGCACCGACGCCCTTTTGTTGCCACGATTCATGTTGCGGCGTCACTGGCCGTTGATTGCCGCGCCGGAAGCACCGCTGGCGGTGGTGCGGATTAACTGGAGTGCGGCATTTTATTACCCGCTCGAATACCGCGAGGGTTACACAACCATCGCGACAACCGTCGAAGAAGCCGTACAAGCCGGCGCCGAGGCCGTCATTTGTTCGTTGTTCCTGGAAGAAGAAAATGATCGGCAACGCGAGACCGATAACGTGCGTATATTCGCGGAAGTCGTACGCCAAAAGGAGAAGCTGGGCATTCCGCTGATCGGCGAAGCGTATGTTGTCGAACACAAGGAACGCACCCCCGACCAAGTCCATGCCAAGGTGAAACGGGTCGCGCGCGTCATGGCCGAACTCGGCGCCGATCTGGTGAAAACCTTTTATACCGGAAACCGCTTTCACGAAGTCGTCGCCAATACACCCGTTCCGATATTCACGATCGGCGCGGAAAAACTCGACAACGATCTGGATATTCTCATCAAGGCGCGCGATTCGGTTCAGCAGGGCGCACGCGGCGTGATTTTCGGGCGCAATATTTTTATGGCGAAAAACCCACCGGCCCTGATCCAGGCTTTAAACGCGGTCATAAACCAGGACGCGGCACCGGAACAAGCGGCGCAGGAAATGCAGAACGGAATGTAAGGTGCGACAAAGCGCTGCGACAGATAAACAACAGACGCTTCCCAATGAAACCCGCCGACTCAGCACAACCTTTTGAACCAGTCAATCCGGCAGCGGATTCGGGCGGCGCAACACAAAACGGATATCTAATCGGGCTGGATCTCGGCACGAGCGCCCTAAAAGGGGTTTTACTGGATGTTCGCGGACGGCTAAGGCATGCAGCCGAGCGCAAGGTCCACTACCGGCGGCCTGCGCCGGACCAGGTTGTATACGAAGCCGAAAACCATTGGCACACGGTATGCGGTCTGCTGCGTGAACTGTCCGACGCCGCGCCAGAACCAGTACAAGCGCTGGCGATCTCGGGTGCTTCGGGCAACACGTTGCTGGCGGATGACACGGGTCGGGCATTAAGGCCCGTGATCAGTTGGCTGGATCAACGCACTGTGGGAAACCAACCATTACCCGGTCTGGACGGTTTGACGGCGGCTGCGGTACGGCGTGTGACCGGCTGGCCATGTCTTGACCGGTTCCCGTTGGCACAGCTTGCCTGGCTGCGAACCCATGATCCGGAAACGTACCGCGCGGCCGCCCACGTTTGCATGAATACCGATTGGCTGATCTTCCGGTTGACGGGACACTGGATCATGGATCATTCGACGGCAACGACATTTATACTTCAAAACCAAGTCGCGCGCTGCTGGCATACTCCTTATCTGGAACGGCTTGGCTTGCGGGAAACGCAGCTCTCCCGGCTGACCGGTTCAGGAGAGGCAATCGGTTCCTTGACGGCCGAAGCCGCTGCCGCGACCGGTCTATCGATCGACACGCAGGTTGCAACCGGCGCCTTTGATCATCCCTCGGCTGCGCGGGCGGTCGGTGTCCTTGAGGCGGGTCAACTATTGCTTTCCTGCGGAACATCGTGGGTAGGGTTCCTGCCATCGAACGACCGGGATGCCTTGCTGGATGCGGAACTGCTTTGCGATCCATTCCTTTCAGAGCAGGGCGGCCCCTGGGCGGGGATGTTTTCCGTGCCGGCGATCGGACCGGTAATCGATTGGTATCTCGACCATCAGATTGCACCCGGATTGTCCGGAGCCGCTCGTTTACAACGTTTCGATACGCTGGCCGCCCTGGCAGCGGACGGCGCAAACGGTTTGCGCATTGATTTGCACGCGCCGCCCGCAAAGGTTGATGCCGAACCGGAGCGGATTGCCCGAGCTGTCATGGAAAGCGCGGCACGGGCCGTGAACACGCATCTCGAGCGACTGCGACAACGCGGATTCCGTTTCTGCCAAGCGGTCATGGTCGGCGGCCCCGGAAACAGTCCGATCTGGCCAAGCATTGTGGCGGACGTGACCGGTCTGGATATCGCGGTCGAGTCTGTCCATGCCGGCGCCATGGGTGCCGCTATCCTGGCCGGAATCGGCAGCGGTTGTTTTGCAAATGAACACGCGGCGCGAGCCATCATGGAATCATCCGCAAAGTCGCTCAACAAAAGCCATTCATCAGAAGCAAGGAGATCATGACTTCCGATATTTATACGCGAGATCGCAAAATCTACGATTCCGAACTGCGCGAGTTCCTACCTGCAAAACTTTTTGACGTACATGTACACTTGTTCGATGCCGATTGCCGCCGGCCGGGCACCTCGTTTCCCGCAAAGAATTGCTACCTGAAATTCGGCGGCGAGTACACCCTGGAGGCCTATCTTGAATGGACCCGCGCGATGTTGCCGGAGCAAACGGTTTCGCTTACCAGTTTCGGGCATCCGGGAC
>PXCX01000228.1 GCA_003565195.1 PVC group bacterium
ATTTACTGACCCGGCCGATGCCGTTCCAGGACAAGGACAAAGCGCGTAATTTCTTTCATCGCCTGACTCAAGCCACCCGTGACTGGAACAAGATCGCCATGGATACCGACGAATTCAAACAACAACAACAGAAACTGGAAACGATGGTCAAGGAGGCGGCGGGCCATGCATAAGATATATCATCGTATTGAAAACATCGCCGGCAACGTGGTCAACCTGCGCGCATCCGGCGTCGCGTACCGCGATCTGGCGGAAATAACCTCGGAACGCGGGGTTTCATTGGCGCAGGTGATTCAGCTCAAGGACGATCTGGTGTCTTTGCAAGTGTTCGCCGGCGCCCGCGGGGTAGCCACCAATGACCGCGTACGTTTCCTTAACCATCCGATGCGGGTTTCCTACTCCGCGGATTTACTGGGCCGCGTCTTTACCGGCAGCATGCAACCGCGCGATCGGGCGCCGGTACCGGAAGGAAATGTGGTTTCGGTCAGTGGTCCGTCGGTCAACCCGGCCAAGCGCATTATTCCACGCAACATGGTACGCACGGGAATTCCGATGGTCGATGTATTCAACTCATTGGTCGAGTCGCAAAAACTTCCGATTTTCGCGCGTGCCGGCGAACCGTATAATCCGTTACTGGCACGGATCGCGTTGCAGGCGGAAGTCGACGTGATCATTCTTGGCGGCATGGGGTTGAAACACGACGATTACCTATACTTCCGCCGGACGCTCGAGGATAACGGCGCCCTGTCTCGGGCGGTCATGTTCGTGCATACCGCCGCCGATCCGGTTGTCGAGTGCCTGTTGGTTCCGGATATCAGTTTGGCGATCGCCGAACAATTCGCGTTGGAAGGCAAACGGGTCCTGGTTCTGCTGACCGATATGACCAACTTTGCCGATGCCCTCAAGGAAATCTCGATTACGATGGAACAGGTACCTTCTAACCGCGGATATCCCGGCGACATATACACCCAACTGGCGGCTCGTTACGAAAAAGCGGTTGACTTCGATGACGCCGGATCCATCACCATCCTGGCGGCTACGACGATGCCCGGCGACGATGTAACCCATCCCGTTCCGGATAATACCGGTTATATCACGGAAGGCCAATTTTATCTGCGCGACGGCCGGATCGAACCGTTCGGTTCGCTCAGCCGTCTCAAGCAGCAAGTCAACAAGGATACCCGTGAAGATCATCGCACGATCATGGACACCATGATCCAGCTTTATGCCGGCTACCGCGAAACGATGGAAAAACACGCGATGGGATTCCGCATGAGTCAATGGGATGAGAAACTCATGAAATACGGCGGCCGTTTCGAAAAGGAGCTGATGGATTTGTCGGTGAACATTTCGCTGGAAAACGCCCTGGATCTGTGCTGGCAAATCCTGGCGGATTGTTTCGACAAAATCGAAACCGGTTTACCCAGCAAATTACTGGACACGTTTTGGCCCGAGGCAGATTGAAGACTGGAGAGTAGAGCGGGACAGACGGAAGAGCGAACATTAGCCATCGTTGAGGTGTGGCGGTATTCATGAGCGGCAAGATCAAACATACCAAGAACGAATTGAAAGCGCAGCGCGAGAATCTGCAGCGTTTCCAACGGTTTTTGCCGATGTTACAGTTGAAGAAACAACTGTTACAGGCCGAAATTCAGCATGTCTTGGCGGCGGTCCATGATGTCGAGCAGCAGGAAACCGAACGGCACGCGCAATTGGCGTCATGGATTGCGTTGTTTGCCGATCCGGTGGAACCGGCCGATTTTCTAGCCATCCAAGCGGTGCGCGTCTCCACCGGCAATGTCGCCGGCGTTCCCGTTCCGGTTTTCGAACGGGTCGACTTTGAACGCCGCCAACCGGATTTGTTTGCTACCCCGGCATGGCTTGACGATGCCGTCGCGTTGCTGGAAACGTTGCTTTCCTTGAATGAACAGAAAAAGATCTTGCAGGAACAGGAACGGCTTATCCGGATAGAGCTCGTGACGACATCGCAACGCGTCAACCTGTTTGAGAAAGTTAAAATACCGGAGACCAACGAAAACATCCGGGTCATCAAAATATTTCTAGGCGATGAACAGACGGCCGCGGTTGCCCGCGCCAAAACGGCGAAGGACCGCCTTCGGAGGTAAACGATTTTATGATCGTATCAATGAAAAAAGTTACAGTCCTGACGCTGGACCGCCATCGCGAAGAGAGCTTACGGGTCCTGCGCAAGCTGGGCGTCATTCATCCGGAACCTCTCGCGACGCCATCGGACGAGACGGTGGACACGGTTCGCCAGGAATATCAGGATTTGTCAACCATCGTCAACCGTCTTGAAAAACGTGCCGCAGACATGCAATCCGACCCCGTTGCAAAACAGAGCCGCACGTCTGACGGCCATGCGCTTGAAAAATCAAGCGACGATCCGGTTGCCCGCTTAAAAGCGTTGTTCGATGAATCCAAAACTATAACCGAACGCCGGAGAGATGTGGACCGTGAAATCCGCGATACGCAACCGCTGGGCGATTTCGATCCGGAAACCGTGCATGAACTGGCACAAAAAGG
>PXCX01000057.1 GCA_003565195.1 PVC group bacterium
ATGCGCCGGAACCCGCACATCGTATGTCCGGAACTCGATGACGCCAGCGAAACGGTTGGTGAAATCCGGCAGGACATACCTTTCGACCTCGCGGCAATCGGGGCAACCCGGCACATGAAAATATTCAACCTTTACCCGGCGCGGCTCCGGCTTAACGGCAGGTTCGCCGTCAAGATCATCGGAATGGTTTCTGTCAATAACCGGGACGGACCCCGGTTCAACCGAGTCAGTCGTCTTAGGCTGTAGCAGCGGATCATGATCGGAATCGATAGCGTCCGCTTGGGCGGGATGGTCGCCGGAGAGCGCCACGAGGTTGGTCCACAAGGCATCGATATCGATGATGCCAGGCATGGGACCCTCGATCCGGCCGCTAAAAGCGCCCTGCGCCACGCGGCGCAGAGGATCGTCGGAGAGAACCGAAAATTCGCAACGGAACCAGCGATCGATGTTTTCGCCAATAACCTCGAAAAGGGCTTCGGCATCCGTTCCAGGCTCAATCATCGCTGGCGCTTCCATCAGTTCCAACCATGGACTGCGACTACGTACCCGCTCGATGGTCAGCGGCACGCCCCCGCGGTTTCCCAGCCGGATGCGTACCGTTTGCCTTTCGCCGGCAGTCATAACCACCGGTTCGTCGGGTATCCCGACCACGAGTTGCGGTCGGTCGGCTTCTGCACCCGGATCGGGTTGTGCCAGGCGTTCGGAGATGTGGGTATCGCGTTCAGCATAATAGGCGTCGATCATTTGGGCGACTGTCTCGTCGTCCTCGATCGCGTTTGTCAATGGCACGATCTGCTGGACGATGCGCCAGCGCGCGGTCTCAACGACGGTAGGCCGGAACGGATCATCCCCGGTTTCCTCGGGATGCGTGGGCGACTCGATGCTTGACACGGGTGTCGCGTCCATGGCATCGGCGTCCCCGTAATCCGATCGCAGTGTCAGACGCAGAATGCCGAGGTTTTCACCGTTCTTACCGGCTTGGCAGATGACCACGTTATTGACGATTTCAGGCGGGCTGATCAACGATTGCGAATGACCGCCGATGATCAGGTCGACGCCGTGGACACGCGCGGCCAGTTTGCGGTCAGCATCCAGTCCCTGGTGTGACAATACGATCGTTAAATCCAACGGCTGGGCTAGACTTTCCTGAAAGATCGCAATCATCCGTTCAGGATCCATCAGGACCATTCCTTCGGGACGCGACCGCGCAAAGCGCCAGGCGTCCTCGCCCACAATCGAGACGATCCCGATCCTCATACCGGCGCGTTCGACGATTTTCCAGGGCGGGGCCAGAATCTGTTGCCCCGCCGGGGCGTCGGTCATCCGATATCCGCCGGAGAGCCATGGGAAATTCGAATGTCCGGCGGTCTCGTCCCACATACCGGCAGCGCGGTTGGCCGCCGTCCAGGCATCGAGACCGTGAACCAGTTCTTGGTCGCCGATGGCCACGGCATCGTACTGCATGCGGTCGAATAGCCGCAGCAGCAGCGCCGGTCGCCCCGGTGTTTTGTAAACCGGGAAAAGATCGCCGGCATCGAGCGCCAGCACGGTATCCGTTTCCGCCGTTTGCCGGAACTGGTCCATCAACCATGCACGCTTGGCCAAACCGCCCCAGGGAGCACTAGGGCAATGACAGGAACGCAGCACGCCGTTGGCCGAACCGGAAAAAAGGACCGTCAGAGCTTCGGAAGCCTCCGTCGCGCCAACGCTTAACATGAAGACAGTACAAAGCAATAAAGTCCGAGTTTGGTGTTGCATAAGTCAGTCAATCTATGTTATAAGACTCAATTATGTCAACACAAAACAATCTGGGATGAGGATAAAAAGTTTGGAGCTTGATTATCATGAGGTTTCGTCTTCTGGTTTTTGCATTGATGTTTATATCGGGATGGCCCAGCATTACGATGGCCGGGGAAACGGAGGATCACAATGGCGAGGCGACCGCGCCGCTGAGGTCGGTGCTTGTTACATTTAACGGGCAATACCAGTATCTGTCGCGGCTGTACTATCCCGGGCCGGAACGTATCCGTCAACCGCGATCCGTTGTCGTCCTCAAGTTCATGAGTCTGGATTGTTTGCCCTGTCGCAAGATTCTACCAACGTTTCTTCGAGTGGCCCGCGCGGCGGCCGAACAGGCCGACGAATCGGGTGATCGATTCCGCTTTTTCCTCGTTAGCATTGATCGGTTGAGTGCCCGCGATAAGTTGCTGGAATATCTGAAAGCTCATGGAATCGATCCCGACACCGAGGTCTTGTTGGATCCGTATCAAAAGACGGCCGAACAGTTCGAGGTGCGCGGGATTCCGCGTACATTTGTTGTCTCTGCCCAAGCCCAAATCACGGCTGACATTACCGGTGCGGGCGAGGATTATCAACAGGTGCTTGTCCGCGGTATTGAAACGGCCCTGCAAGCTGGAGGCGCTCGGTGAATCCGCAATGGCTAACCAACGTTGATCGATGCCTGACCGTTGGTTTCTTGATGACGGGCATGCTATTGCAAGGGTGCGCCACGACCACGCTTGGGCCAGTGCCTCCCTCGTGGTGGTCTGACCCACGACCTCATGATGCGCAGCACCTCTATTTCAAAGCCCACGGGCAAAGGCATTCGCTCGAAGATGCGCGGCGGGCAGCGATGCGATCCATTCGAGCACAAATCGCCGAATATATTTTTACTGAGGTGCGCGTCCAAAACATGGCGGAACAAACACGGATATCGGTAGAAAGCTTTGTCAGCCTAAGTGAAGTCGAATCCTTCAGGGAAGACGATACGCGACATTCGGGAGCATGGAATGTTTGGATATTGGGTCGTTATCCGCAGTCGGAATATCAGCGAATTCGCAAACGATTGGCTCTTGGGGTTCGTTTGGAACAACAATGGAGTGAAGCCCAATCGGCCATTAACCGGCAACAATTGGCGACCGCCGAACCGATTCTGTTATCGATAATCAATGAATACGACAAGGCGTTGCGGCCATCGTTCGATTTGGAATCGGTGAAAATCGAGTTGGCTTCGCTGTACCTGAAACAAAATCGGGCCGGTCCCGCCCGCCAGTGGATTCGCGATGTAAAGAAAAGCGCCCGGGACTCCAAGTGGGCGCGCAAAGCCGAAGTCATCGAGCGGCAACTTCCGGCTATTTCGTATGCGGAAGCGTTCGACGAGAAAAAAATCGGGATACTTGCCATGTCGCGAACGGACGGGCCAATCACAGCGGATGCACGTCTGACGGCGGACGCCACAATGCGGTTTAATCGGGATGGTGTACAAACGACACCCCGGCCTGACACTCTAAAAATTGGTCTTAACGTCATTGATGCCTCCGTGATCCGACGGGTTGCCAACGCATTCACGGCTGCGGGAGCTGACGCCGTATTCATGCTTCTGTTTGAAATCGATCCCGACAAGACGGATGCAACGATCCGTATTCCGCTAAGCGAGGAACGCACGGCTGCGCTTGATGCGAAACTACAATATTGGGTCATCCGGGCATCGGATGCCCAGGTCATGGCGTCTGGTTCTACACCCGGTCGATCGGAGCAACGCACGGGTCTTCTGAATGCTATACTTACCCATCGTCGTCACATGCCGCACCATGCCCCCGCGATCGCCGAGGCCCTTGGCACAGATCGCTGATGCAATGATTGCGCGTCGGGATTGCGAAGCGGTAGCGTTGGCGCTTCGCGAGGAACAAGATTTCCGGAACGGAATGGCCATCGCAGGCGGTGCGATAACACGGGGCGGTTTTTTTCTTTATTTTTTTCCTGAGATCGTTTATAAACAGATGCTTTTCCCATCTGAAAACATCAATCCAAGGAACAAAATATCGCATGAGTACGGACGTAAAGAAAGTTGCTTTTTTAACCGCCGGCGGTCTGGCGCCCTGCCTCAGTTCGGCCCTGGGATACTTGATCGAACGTTACCACGAAACGGCGCCCGAGGTGGAACAGATCGCCTACATCAATGGTTACGCCGGCCTGTTAAAAGGGGATTTTCTGACCGTGACGGCGGACGTACGCAAACAATCGGCGGTACTGCAGGATTTCGGCGGCAGTCCGATCGGCAACAGCCGGGTCAAACTCACCAATATCGAGGACTGCCTGAAACGGGGTCTGATCACTGACGGACAGAATCCATTGCAGGTCGCCGCCGAACAATTGACCCGCGACGGCGTGGACGTCCTGCATACCATCGGCGGCGACGACACCAACACGGCCGCCGCCGACCTGGCGTCCTTCCTGAAATCCAACAACTATCAGTTGACCGTGGTCGGACTGCCCAAGACGATTGACAACGATGTCTATCCAATCCGCCAGAGCCTGGGCGCCTGGACCGCCGCGGAACAGGGCGCGCTTTTTTTCGAAAACGTCGTCTCGGAGAACAACGCCAATCCGCGCATGCTGATCGTTCACGAAGTCATGGGCCGTAATTGCGGATGGTTGACCGCCGAAACCGCACGCCTTTATCGTCAACGGCTGGAGACCATGACGTTTCTCCCGGAAATCGGGCTTGGCCGCGAACGCCGCGACATCCATGGCATTTATCTTCCCGAAATGACCTTCGAGATTGCCGCCGAGGCCGAACGGTTGCGACATACCATGGTGCAACAGGATTGCGTGAACCTTTTTATCAGCGAGGGCGCCGGCATCGCAACTATTCTGGAGGAAATGACCTCCCGTGGCAAACAGGTTCCCCGCGACGCTTTCGGCCATCCACGCCTTGACAAGGTCAACCCCGGCCAGTGGTTTGGTCAACGCTTTGCCGAGATGCTGGGCGCCGAGAAAACCCTGGTGCAAAAAAGCGGTTATTTCGCACGTTCGGCGCCCGCCAACAAACGCGACCGCAAACTGATCCAGCACTGCGCGCATCTGGCTGTCGATTTTGCCCTGAAACGCGAATCCGGAGTCATCGGCGAGGATGAGGAAGGTAACGCGGCAGAGCCTTCATTGATCGCGTTCGACAGAATCAAAGGCGGCAAACCTTTCGATCCCAACCAATCCTGGTTCCAGGACTTGCTGCGGGATATTGGCCAAGCGGTTTAGCGTCCTTACGGGAACGATGCTCGATTTTGCGTGGGACTCTGATAACCCCGCGAATCGGGGCGTTTGTCGTGAGCTTTGTCGATTACAACGCCGACGCGTTGCAAGCCTTATGTTGCGCGCAAGATAAGTCCCGATCATTGTCTTTTCATAACCCTGCCACTCTGTAACCCTTGGGCTGCAGGCACAAGCCCGCTGCAATTTTGGATTGCATTATGGCCGCCGATTTTGCACTGTGTTAGCGGGGATATGAAGACTCATGCAACGGATTCGTTTAAAACTGGATTTCAAAGAGGTAATTATTTTACTGGCGGTCGGCGTCTTGCTGCCGGTGATGCTTTCGACGGTGGCCGGCATTGTGGCGATTGTCTTTGCTGAAGACGCAGGCGGCATCGTTACTGGTGTGCTGGTCATTTGTTTCACGGCGGCGGCCGCCGGCAGCGCATTGGTTGCCGTGGTCTTAATGGCACGCAAAGCGAGGCTGGCACGGTTACAATCCGATTTTATCGCCAACGTCACCCACGAGTTACGTACGCCGCTGACGAATATCCGATTGCATACCCAGACGTTGCAATCGGGCCTGATAACCCGCGATCCTAAGTTGACGGCCGACTGTCTGTCCACCATCATGCGCGAGACAGAGTGGCTGGAAGCCATGGTGGACAAGGTACTGACCTGGCGTGCGTCGGCCGGCAACATGCTGGCGCTGAATCCGGTCGTGCAACTTGTTTCGCAAGCATTGTCGCAAGCTGTCGATCGATTTCAGAGTATGGTCCAGGCCGGGAATATCGATTTTTCAACCACCGACAACAGCCGCCTCAAGGTGCGGCACGATGTCAGAGCGCTGAGTTCGGTCATATTAAACTTGCTGACGAACGCCTACA
Organism: PVC group bacterium; assembly: GCA_003565195.1. Taxonomy (GTDB): domain Bacteria; phylum Verrucomicrobiota; class Kiritimatiellia; order CAIKKV01; family PXCX01; genus PXCX01. The sequence goes on from PXCX01000057.1 coordinate 5,919, forward strand.
AAAACACCGGACCGGACAAACGCATCCGCATCGTTCTGCGGGATGAGGCGGACGAGGTTATCATCACGGTAAGCGACAACGGCGTCGGTTTGTCGCATGCGGATACGGAACACATTTTCGAACCATTTTACCGGGTTCCGCAACAAAACGGCGGCGACGCCGGCGGCATCGGCCTGGGGCTGGCGATCGCCCGTTACATTGTAAGCCTCCACGGGGGTTCCATCCGCGCCGCAAACTCCGATGGAGACGGCGCTGTATTCACGATCCGTCTGCCTGCCGCGCGGGAAAACACATGAATAACCATGCCAACCATCATATCGCGGAAAAATCAGTCATCCTGATCGTGGAGGACAACCGGTCGCTGCGTGACGGTCTGGCGCTGAATCTCAGACTGCACGGTTACCAGGCGCTTGTCGCGGCGAACGGCGAAAGCGGATTGCAGTTGGCATTCGAAAAACGACCGCATTTGATCGTGCTCGATATCATGCTGCCCGATATAAGCGGCCTTGAGATGTTAAAGCAATTACGCCGTCACGGCGAACAGACACCCGTCCTGATCCTTTCCGCCAGAGGCTCGACCCCCGATAAAGTGGAGGGCTTGAATTCAGGAGCGGACGATTATATGGCCAAACCTTTCGATTTGCCCGAGCTGTTGGCCCGTATCGACGCCATGCTGCGACGGCATCGTATCCAGGAAAAGCAACCTGAAATCAAGGTGGGCCGTATCGCCATCGATCCGTCCACACGACGCGTGCGGATCCGCGGCAAGACCATCGACATGTCGGCCAAGGAATTCGACCTGCTTTACCTGCTGGCGTCCGCACCGGGCAAGGCGTTTACCCGCGATGCGATATTGGAACGCGTCTGGGGATGGGAATACGAGGGCACGGCACGCACCGTTGACAATTTCGTGGCCAACCTGCGCAAGAAAATCGAACCCGATCCCGGCAACCCAACCTACATACATACCGCCCCCCGCATCGGGTACCGGATGGAATTCGAGGAAATGTTTGACTGATCTAAGGCCTTGAGGACGTTGTTCTTTTTCCCGTTCATCGTTATGACCACCATGTGTTGTTGACGGTTATCGTTCGCAACGATCGCAAGTTCTGTCGACTTACGACTCCGTTCTGCTCTTTGAAATCGGCGCTTTCATAGGTTGTCACCAAACAATGGTCGTCGCAAAAGCAGATGCTGTAATAACAGTAGTTGTGCGAATAGTCAGGGACCAACGGCGCATGCGACTGCCAGGTTGCCCCCTCGTCGTCGGACACCGAGACGGCCAACGGTGTTCGCCACTGAAAGGTGGCATCGCCAAAGGGAACACCGCTGCGATCGTTGTGCAACATGATCAGACGCCCGGTTCCGGGAACGCGCTTGATCGTTGCCGGTCCGTTGGCCATGGGCGTCTTGCACAGAACCGTGAACGGCGTCCAGGTGTCACCCCGATCCGACGAGCAAGCGGCGTAGGCGCATCCACCGTTTGAACGGGCCCACATCATAACCCGGCCATCCGTCAGTTCGATCACCCCGGGTTCCTGCGTGCATACCTGCCTTGCGCCGAACAGGCGCAACGCCGGAGTCGCATCGGCCACGACATTTTCCGGAATATGATAATTCTCGGGCATCACCCTGAATTCCTGACGACCATGCCGCCAGGTTGCGCCGGCATCATCGCTGATCAGGCACCCGCTTAGCGGTAGCCCGCACCTGTTGACACGTTCCGAAAACGCATACGGCGCGAGCAAACGTCCGCTACGCAACTGAACCAATCGATCGTTGTTGATGACATAGTAACCGTTATTGGCAATCATCCGGCGCGGTACGCTCCAACTGGCCGCCTCATCCTCCGAGGTCATCCAACAGGGAACGCAGATATCAGAAGTCAGCTTAACCAGGAAAAGCGCTGCCAATCGTCCGTCCTGCAAGCGCAACAGGCTGACACTCATGGCGTTGATCCAGCCCGGCTCGGGCATGAAGAAAATTTCAGGCGCCGACCAGTTGCGACCGCCGTCTACAGAACGCCGGCTGACCAACTTGGCCGCCGAGGCGTCGCCGCCGCCGCTGAAGCGCCCATAGACAAGCAAAAGACTGCCGTCCTGCAAGGTTACGGCCGCCCCTTCGCCCGACCGATTGCCGTCCGAGGAATGATCTTCCAGTATGCTGCTCTGAATGGGTTTCATCGTGGTTCCTTTTATTTCCCGGCCCACTGTTTTTTCAGCGTCCGCATTTCATCGTTCAGCGCAACCGGTTGGCCGGCACACTGGGTAAGGTCATCGGTCCGCCAGGTTCCCTGATTATCACGCACCACGGGCAGCCGCTGAGCGACTGGCGGCGGTGTAACCGCAGCCGTTGGACGTTCGGCATACCAATAAGCCGTCGAAGCCATTTCGTTGGCCAGATGATTGCCGTGCCCGTGTTCAATGGTCACTTTGATTTCTTTCTCGAAGCGCACCGGATTCTCGACATGCAGGACGTAACTGGTCTGATACCCGTTGGTGTGGCCCTCGAAGATCGACGATCCATTACGTAGAAACGCATTGGGCTGCATGCCCCAGGCCTGATTCAGGTAGTCTTCGCTGCCGGTTCCGTGAATATCCGGTGGCCATTTGTAACCATCGACCCAAATCATGTCATCCCCTTCCCCCCACCAGGTACCCTGGAAGTTGGTCACCGAAAGGTTACAGCCCACATAATGCCCGCGGCCGTGTGTATCGAGAATAACGTAGTTGTTGTCCCAAGCCGTTTTCCCTTTATTAACGATATCGGATTCCGGTGTGTTGACTTTGATTTCATGTCCCCAGCCGCCAAAGGGATTGGTCCGCCGGAATTCGGCATGGAAAAATCCGGTATCCGGTGCAGGCTGATCAAGGGTTTCGTAATCGACGTAAAAATATTGCCGATGCGGTCGATCGCTTTCATTGATCAACTCGATCACGGCGCGTTCCTTGAATGGCATGGGCGCGTAGCAATTGAGGGCGCAACCCTGGTTGAAGGCATTGTTATGGTTGGTCGACGCGCTGAACCACAGCGACTGATAACTGTTGACAATCCCATGACCCAATCCGAAGAAATCGCCGAGTGGCACCAGTACGCTGGGTTGATCGGCGTTGTCCCAGGTGATTTTCAACAGGCATTCACGATAGTGATTCGGCTGTGTCATCCAAATATGAGTAATCGCGCCCGGCCCCTTGATATCGGCCAGCATGCGCGACGTTTCCGGCTCAAGAACCCAGTAGTCATTGTTGCGGCCGGTCGTATCCCACGAGGAACAGCGAGCCGTCTTGCCATTGCGGATTTGCGCAATTGAATTGAGCATAGTATATCTCCCGTTGCCTTGGTTTTTAAAGCTGGATGGTTTCTTTCTCGCGCAGAATCGCCAAGCCGGCGCGTCACGGCCAGCGCCATGTAGGCGCGTTTGAGTTGCCGGTTCCAGCCCAATCGAATGGTTTTCGCCAGCAACTCTGCGTCGCCGCTAATCCGGCGTTGCTGAATACAAGTCGGGAAACCGGTTTCACTGATATTTGTGATTCGGGCGGGATAATCCGGATGTTTCGCGGGATATCCTTTTGGATGACTACGGCGACAGGTCTGGCACGCGCCCCGTTGATCCAGGTGTTTCGATGCATTCGGGAAGGTTCACGGTATCGCCGGTTCGTTCTTGCCAGCGCCGTAGGCGTGCCAGCAAATCGCCGACCACGCCGGCGGTCGCCGGATTCCAAACGACATTCAGGCATTCGCCGGGATCGGCCGCCAGATCGTAGAGTTCGTGGTCGCCGAGGGGCGATACGCTTAGCTTCCAGCGTCCGTCCGGAGAATAGATCGTACGAATCGGATCGGTGACGGCCGCCTCGATCGCTTCGCGGGGTGCGATCGCAAGCACATCCTCGGGAAGCTCGATACGGTCGGTCAAGTCAGCGCCGACGCCGCTGTTCGCGCCGTTCCATTCGACCACCACACCGTCGGCGTCACGCGCCATCCCGCCGGCATGGCTGACCCCGTGCAGGTGGGCGGGAACCGGATGGCCCATGGCTTCGAGCAGGGTCGGCACCAGGTCAACCTGGCTGACCGGACCGTCGAGGCGCCGCATGACGCGTTGCCCCGGCAGCTTGACCAGCATGGGCACGCGCACGGCTTCCTCGTACATAACGCACTTCGCGACGAGCTGGTGCGACCCCATCATATCGCCGTGATCGCTGGTGAAGACAATGATGGTATTGTCCCACAGGCCGGCATCCGCGAGGGTATCCAGGATCGTGCCGCAGTGCGTGTCAACCTGACTGCACAGCCCCCAGTAGCGCGCGATCAGGCGGCGCCCCTCGTCCGGATTGTCGGAATGAACGTCGAACTTGTGTCCGCCCGCGTAATGGGAATGGAAGATCCGGTAGCGCCGGTGCTGGTTGTCCGATGGCGGACACTGGAAATTATCCGGCAACGGCATGGCATCCGGGTCGTATTGCCCGTCCCGCGGACCGGTGAACGGCATATGCGGCTCGAGGAAGTTGACGTAGAGACAGAACGGCTGGTCGCTGTGTTCACGGATGAAACGCGAGGCGGCCTCGGCAAGGAACGCCGGTTTACTCAGCGCCTCGGGCAGTGCGGCGGCCTCGGAACGACTGAAACAGCGCCCGTTATTCGGGATCCGGCCTTTGGCCTGCAGCCATTGGGTATAATCCGACACAGCAGCCTGGTCACGGCCCGGACGGAACCAGGCGTTGTAACCATCCTCGATGCTGAGCCAGTGGCCGAAGCCGTGCTGGGCGAACAGTTCGTCTCCAAGGTGCCATTTTCCGAAATGCGCCGTGGCATAGCGACCGGCAGGCAGCATCTCCGGCAGGCATGGCACCCCCTCGTCCAGCAGCAGATTGTTGGCGGTGCAGCCGTTGCTGTGCGGGTAGAGTCCGGTCAGCAAGCTGGAGCGCGACGGCGTGCAGACCGGTTGCGTAACGTAAGCGCGATCGAAGACGCAGGACTGTTCAGCCAGCCGGTTCAGGTTCGGCATGTCGATCCTGTCGTTGCCGTACGCGGCCAGCGTGTCGAAGCGCTGCTCGTCAGTGTAGATGAACAGCAGATTGGGACTCATGTTGGTCAGTTTCCTTTCCTGAATGGCACTTACTTAAGGCGATTTAGGACGCTTTTCTAGATCGTAAGTCCCTGTTAAATCATACGGTTATTTTCTTGGATACTGGCGATTCTGACGTCAACATCGCCTGGCTTGTTTTGCGTAATTGCGCCAATATATTTTCGATGCGCCGGTTTGTGTCGATTGCTTTGCGGAATGCGGCCGCCTGTTTTTTCGACAGGGAAACCGTCACGGTTTTAGCCCGCACCTTACGTGTCCAAGTGTAGAGTGTTTTTCCATTAGGCGACTTGGGCTTTATGATGTTAACGGTACCTTGAGAGATCAATGGCTGGCGCTGCACGATGCGTTGCAATGCACGGTACCCGGCATCAAC
>PXCX01000154.1 GCA_003565195.1 PVC group bacterium
CGGCAAATTACTCCAGCGGCGGTCCGCCGATACGGAGAACAACAGGACCCGTCCGGCGCCACTGGTGCGTGCCAGCAGGAACGGGAACTCCCGGGAGGCGCCGACGACTGGGATGGCGTCGGCGTGTTGGCGCGTAAAACGTAATTCGCGTTGTGCCGTAATGGAAGGGATGGTGCCCGGCGGCAATTGCATGCCGGTGAAAAGTGGATCGGTTGGTGTCAGCAGCAGAAGCACCCGGCGCCGGCGTTCGGCGGGGTTTTCGGCGATTTCTACCGGAATCGCCGGCAAGGTTGCAAAGCTTTCGTAATCAGACGTTTGCGCCCGGTCTCCGGGAAAAACCACGAGCAAGCCTCCCAACCGCACGTATTCTTCAAGGGCCACGATGTCTTGACCACTCAGTGGGAGCGCGTTACATAGGAATATCGTCGAAAACCGGCTCAGTTCACCGATGGGCAGTTCGTTCCGTCGAAAGACCGATGTATCGATGGTGGCTTGATCGGTGATCGGATTAAGTGCTCGCTCGAGGAAAAAAATGTCGGACGGTGTTCCAACCACGGCTACTGGTAATTGATCGCGTACCCGCAACAAAAAATACAAGCGATTATCAATGTTTAAACCATCCGGCGGTGTTTCGATCCAGCCCTCATGGGCACCGGCCGGTAGCGGGGGTAGCGCAAAGGTTATCGTTTCAACGCCGTTTTCCGGAATTAATACGGACTGCCGGTTGACCTCCCGACCGTTCAGATGAAGCGTGGCGGCAATATTCTGTGCCGGTCCCGTCCGACCAATCCGGACCGCCAATTGAGCCGGAGTACCGGTCATCAGTGGCGTTGGCTGTAAATCCAACGTGAGTGGCGCCGTGTTTTCCGGGTTTTGAGCGCCTAAAAGCGCAACGAATAGTTGGGTTTGTTCCCCCAGGGTTGCCGGATCCCATCGCTCGCCGCTGCGGCCCGGTGATGGCGCATCCCCGCGTTCCGAATTCATTTCCGGTGTTTCTTCAGCGCCGGCGTGTTCCGATGCTGCTTCCTGGAAATCGCGCCATGCCAGCGCTTGACCGTCAGTGATGATAAATATTTCACGTTCGCGACGTCCGGATTCCTCGAGCGAAGCGACTGCTTCAACCAATGCCGGCGCCAGTTGGGCGTCGGTGGGTTTAATCGGTTGCGCGTTAACCAGAGCCCGCGCCTGATCGAAATCGCCGGATGGTTGTGCGATCAGGGGCGTTACCACATCGTCGGCGACGAAAAGCGTTAACCGGTCGCCGGCTCCCAGGCCGTCGATCAAGTCCAGAACCGTTTGCCGGCTGTCCTGCCAGACGTTGCGCCGGCTCGACTCGTAACCCATGCTGTATGAAGCATCCCATACGATTGCAATATCGCGTTGGGCCGCGCCCATGAACCGGCCGAATGCCTGGGTTCGCATGATCGGCATGGAAAACGCGAGAACCAAAAGGATCAACAACAGGGTGCGTAAAAGCCAGAGCAGCAGATTCTCCATCCGAATCCGGTTCGACGAGCGTTTTTGCGCCAGTTTAAGAAAACGAACCGTGCTGAACGGCATCGACACCACGCGCCGCCGCTGCATTAAATGCAAAATCAACGGAATCGAGGCCGCCGCACCGGCCCACAGGAACATTGGATTGAGAAATTGCAACATGGTGTTGGAACTCGTTCCCCGGTCAGCGCGCCATGCGCTTGCGTTCTTCCAGATAGGCGCGCACGAAATTGTCCAAGGGTTGGCTGGTGTTGACCAGGCGATAGTCAATCTGCATTTCTGCGCATGGTTTACGATAGTTCTCCAGAAACTCTTGAAATACCTTGCGGTAATCTTCCGCTAAGGCACGCGGATCGGCAATGATTTTCTCGCCCGTTTCCATGTCCTCGAATTGGGCGCCTTTCTTGAAAGGGAAATCTAGTTCCGCGCTGTCCAAAACGTGGAACAAAATAACATCGTGATGTTGTTTGCGAAAATGGGCCAGCGCTTTGATGATATGTTCCGGTTCATCAAGCAGATCTGAAAACAATATTACCAAGGCACGGCGTCTGATTGATCCCGCCACCATATGCAAGGTTTTGGCGGTATCCGTTTCCGATTCCGGCGCGTGTTGTTCGAGAAGCTTGAGCAGGTTGTTCAAATGCGCGAATGAATTGCGGGGCGCCATCATGGCCTTGACGTCGTCGGTATACAAATGCAAGCCCACCGAGTCGCGTGCCTTGATGATCACGTAACCGGTTGCCGCCGCCAGCCGGCAGGCATACCGGTATTTTGTTTCGTCCCCGGACGTATAGGCCATTGAGCGGCTGCCGTCGACGATCATGTAAACCCGTAAATTGGTTTCGTCCTCGTATCGTCGTACGTAGTAGCGTTCGGTACGCCCGAGGACTTTCCAGTCAATGTGTTTCGGGTCATCTCCGGGAAAATATGAGCGATGATCGGCAAACTCCGAGCTGGCGCCACGATTAGGACTGCGATGCCGGCCCGCCAGATTCCCCTCAACGACATAACGCGACTGCAAAACCAAGCGCCCCAGCTTCTGGAGTTCCTGTGGTGTCAATAAACTGTTAATCCCTTCGGCCATGAAATCTATTGAATGGATGGGTTGTGAAAAATCGCTTGTAGCTTGTCCGTTTCCCAGCCTTAATTATGCCATAGAGCGTATCCGTAAGCAAGCCCCTTGAGAGTACCTTGAAAGGCCCGTTCCAGCGGCGGGTGTCGTGTGGCGCGTGTCGGGAAAACGGCTGTTAAGTGTGCGTTTAAGTGGCTTCAGTCTTTCGCGCTCTACGAGACATTGCCGAGTTCGCGCCGGCGCAAGGCCAGGATCCCGATGACGGCGGGTAGCCCCACGTAAATAAGGCCCAGGGCACCCACACTGATCACGACCTCCCGGAAAGTAATCAGTTCGTTGGCGCCCAGCCGTGCAACCGTTGCGGGATGGCGTAACGGCCAGAGCACCAGATCGAAAACCCAAAACAATGTCAGCAACATGTTTTCCGGTATCGTCGGTTCCGGAGGCGGTCCTTCATGCGGTACCACGAGCAGACCGCGTGCCAAAACGGACTGGATATATCCGGCCAGGGCGGCAAACAAAATCCAGAAACCACCCGTAAATGCTGCGACCGGAAAGCTGAACAAGGTTCCGGCGGTTAATCCCAGCGCAACGAAAAAAGCCAGGCGCGCCAACAAAATCAGGGCACCCCGGATATGATTACGCAAAGGACCGCTTTGAGAAACCCGCAGTCTTAATCCTTCGTTTTGATGGATCACCAGGGTTATCGGCGGATCGAGTGCCTGGTTTCGGATTGCGACATAAAGCCAGCCGTCTTGCGCGTCGCGCAGATCGATCGATTCAATTCGGTAGGGGGTCTCTTCCGTAAACCGGCCGTCGATTCGTTGGCGCGTTTCGCGGGTTGGGCCCCCGATATCAAGCGATAGCGGGACTTCCAACGGTTGTCCCGGAGTTCGTATTCGTGATGATCTGAAACGAAATTCAAGCAAGCCCTTGCGCTCAGGCGTAATGTTGCGCGGCAGACGAAACCGGAACGTTTCCGTCCGGCCCGGTCTAAGTTGGTGATAAAGCGCCGGCGTCCCGTTTTGGGTGTGCGGCGATCGTGGGATGGGTGAGGCGACCAGCACGCGAGCCGTTTCGCCGATGGCAATACCCCGGGTGGGATGTGTTCCGCGTTCATCGGGTGCGCCGGCCGGCATCCGCCAATATACCTGGCCCAGACTGATGACCCAGACCATCGCCAGTATGAAACCGTGTAATGCCGTCAATCCCAGCCATTGCCCCATCCATAAGGTCGTGCTACCGACCGGTTTGACGACGATCAGATGTAAGCGCCGTGATAAGGCGTCGGTTGATACGCTGGCGCAAGCCGACCATAATGCCGCGCAGATCACGAGCGCGAAAGAGACATTCAAGGTGTATTCCAGTAATACCCGGTAACGTCCTTCGGCTGTCCCGTCGTCGCGCAGTATCATGGGTAAAAAGACAACAACCCCTATGGCCAGCGCCAGTAATGAGGAGGCCAGCTTGGAACGGATCGAGCGGCGGACGGTTTGACGGGCAATGGCTAGAAGGGGAGTCAAGCGCATATCAGGAATCGGTGTTGACGAGACGATCCAAAATGTCTCGGGACGGTGCCGACTCCTTTTGTGCAAGGTATTCGGCAATGCCCCGGGACTGTGCGGCGCCGGATTCGGACGGTTTCCGGTCATGGTCGCGCGCGGCTTCAATGACCTGCAGGAAAAAGGTTTCCAAATCGAGCGTGGGGTACCGTATCTCCGGATCCTCGCCGGTTGTTTCCCGCAGAACGGCTCGCAGGCGGTCATGGTCATCCGGCGACTGACAGCTTAGCGATATGTCCAAGCGGTCGGTACGGCGCAACAAATTTTCGACACGTCCTTCGCATTGTGCCCGTCCATGGTACAGGATGACCACCCGGTCGCAGACGTTTTCGACGTCTGCCAGCAGATGTGAGGTTAGCATAACCGTTTTGCCGCGATCGGCGAGGGTGCGTATCAAGTGTTTGACATCCCGGCAACCCAACGGATCGAGACCGGCCGTCGGCTCGTCAAGCACCACCAGATCGGGATCGTTAAGCAAAGCCTGGGCCAGACCGATGCGGCGTTGCATCCCGCGCGAAAAATCGCCCACTCGCCGATGCCGCGCGTGCGCTAAACCGACCATCTGCAGCAGTTGTTCGATGCGCCGCCGGCGCTGGACTCGGTCCAGATCGAATAAGCGGGCATAAAAACCCAGCGTTTCCGCGGCGGTTAGATCATGATACAACGGTGAATCTTCGGGCATGTATCCCATCCGGCCGCGATGGCGGGTTTCGCGCGGGGAACCGCCGAAAACACGCAAAACACCGCTACTGGGGAACAATAAACCCAACAGGATTTTTATCGCCGTACTCTTGCCTGAACCGTTGGGCCCCAGTAACCCGAAAACTTCGCCGGGATAAACCTGAAAGGATAATTGATCAAGCGCGCGCACGCGCGTACGACCCCAGAAATCCTTAAAAACTTTCGTCAATCGTTTGCAATCCACAACGGGGCTTGCCGTCGGCGACGCTTCCGCCGTTGGCGATGCCTGCTGCGGGGTTGCCAACGCCGCAGAAAGGGCTGTATTCGCCGTGGTTTTGGTGATTGTCTCTTTGATTATGTTCATCCCGTGTGGATGCGCATTCTAGCAAATATCAAGCATCGAATGCAAGAACCCAGTGTTTTGTCACAAACAAACCTTGATTTGATTTTTCACATACGGTATGCTGACGGTTGGTCGTGATGGTGTGTATCGGTTGCCGTAGGTTGCGGCTATTTGTGAATTTACAAAAACAGGAGTCTGTCAAATGCAACGAATACCTATTTACGCCGGAGCCCTTTTGTTGTCAGTGTTCAGCATGCAGGTTAGCGGGACGACTGAAGAAAAAATTGCGGTGATCGATGTTGAAAGGGTTATTCAAGAGTACGATGCGGCACGTGTTGCGGAAGCGCGACTGGAAGAACGCGCCCGGGAATATTCCAGGGAACGGGAACAGATGATGCAGCAATACAACGAACTCCAGCGGGCGTTCGAAGTCTTGCGCGACGAATCGTTCGATCAGGCGCTGACGGAGAAAGCGCGGCAGGAAAGGCGAACCGCAGCCGAAGCTAAAATGCACGAAATTGCCGAATACGAACAAAAAATCCGGACAACCGCCGGCCAAAGGCGACAACAACTGGAACAGCAACGCCAACGTATATTTACGTCATTGCTCGATACCATTCGTGTGGCCGTCAGGCGTCAGGCGGAAGCGGACGACGTGACTCTGGTTCTGGATGCCTCCGAGGTAACCGGTAGTGTCAGCGCCGTTCTCTATCACCAGCCGGGACACGACATGACCGATGCGGTGATCGAGCGCCTGAATGCGGCCACGGAACAACCGCAATTTGACGAGGAAGCCGGTGTCGAGCCCGAACCGGTTTCGCCCCCTGATCGGAGTGGTCTTCCGCCGGTGACCGCGCCGGCACCCGAGATTGACAGGGAGACGGAGAGGGTGCTTCCGTGATTACCGCAGAGGATATCGCAAGAAAATTTGAAACGACGGTCATCGGCGGGGATCCGCGGGCGCAGATCAGCGGCGTTGCCGGGATCCGCGAGGCGGGACCGGGCGACTTGACGTTTCTAGCGAATTACCGCTATCGCGGGTTTGCCGCCAAGACGTCTGCCACGGCAATGTTGGCGCCGCAGGACTGGCAGGATGCAACTGATGCGGCGGTTATTCGGGTGGCCGACCCCGAGGCTGCGTTCATGACCATGGCCGAGCGTTTTGCGCCGCCCAAAGATCCGGTCACACCCGGCATTCACGCAACCGCTGTGATTGAACCTGATGTCGAATTGGGTGCCGGCGTATCGATCGGCCCGTATTGTGTTGTCGGGAAAGGATGCCGTATTGGCGCTCGCAGTGTATTAGTTGCGAATTGTGTTCTGGGCTCGCATGTAACTCTTGGCGAAAACTGTTTTTTTTATCCAATGGTCAGTGTCCGCGAATATTGCCGTTTCGGTGATCGGGTTGTATTGCATAACGGGGTGGTGGTCGGAAGCGACGGGTTCGGATATGAAGCCACCGATGACGGGTTGCGTAAGATTCCGCAAACCGGAATCGTTGTGATGGGCGATGACATTGAAATCGGCGCCAATACCGCGATTGATCGGGCCAGATTCGGTGTCACCCGGATTGAAAACGGCGTAAAAGTTGATAATTTAGTGCAAATTGCACATAATGTAACGCTTGGCGCCCATAGCGTGATTGCCGGCATGACGGCGTTCGCCGGTAGCGTGATCGTGGGCCGCAAGGTCCAAATCGGTGGGCAAGCCGCGGTCAGTGGCCATCTTACGGTCGGCGATGGCGCGGTGATTGCCGGGCGTGCCGGTGTCACCAAGGATATTGATCCCGGTCGGTTTGTGTCGGGTTTCCCGGCCATTCCGCATGACCGTGAATTGCAACGGCAAGCGCATGTGATGCGGTTACCGCACCTGAAAAAACGGGTTGCGGAACTGGAACGGCGCATTCGGGATTTGGAACGTAAGGAGACGTCATGAAGGTGTTGGTAACCGGCGGCGCCGGTTATATCGGCAGTATTGTAACGGAACACTTGTTGAACAACGGGTATGATGTCACAGTCTTTGATAATCTGGAACGGGGTCATCGTGAGGCGCTGGATCCCCGGGCAACTTTTATCGAAGGCGATTTGCGGCATGCGAATGTCGTTCATGAGGCCATGGCTCGCGTCAAACCGGATGCCGTCATGCATTTCGCCGCCTATGCCTTGGTCGGCGAATCCATGCAACATCCGGAACGATATTTCGAGAACAATTTGGGCGGCGGAATGAATCTGGCTGCGGCGATGATTCGTGTCGGGGTTCCCAAACTGGTGTTCTCGTCGACTTGCGCCACCTATGGGACCCCGTCGCGGGTACCGATCGACGAAGACATGCCGCAGAAGCCCGATAATGCGTACGGTGAATCGAAGTTGTGCTTCGAAAAAGTGATGACATGGTATGCACAACGATACGGGATCCGGAACGTTTTTCTGCGCTATTTCAATGCCGCCGGCGCGACCGATCGATTGGGCGAAGATCACGAACCGGAAACCCATTTGATTCCCAACGTGTTGCGCGCGGCTCTGGGCCGCAATCCTGCCGTCCGCATTTTCGGGACCGATTATCCGACACCCGATGGAACCTGCATTCGGGATTATGTACATATTGAGGACTTGGCAGCGGCGCATTTACTGGCATTACACGAAAATATCGACGGCCCGTACAATCTCGGGTATGGAACAGGCGCGTCCGTTCGGCAAGTCATCGAAAGCGCACGCCGGATTACCGGATCTGAAATTCCGTGTGAAGACGCGCCGCGCCGTGAAGGCGATCCGCCGGCCTTGGTGGCTGCCGGCGAAAAAGCCTTGAAAGTACTCGGCTGGAAACCACAATTTACGGAGTTGGATGCGATTATTGAAAGCGCCTGGCGATGGATCCGCCAATACCCGGAGGGCTACCGAACAAGCGTTTGACCTGTAAGACGGTTAAACAATCCACAAAGGAAACAATATCATGGCAAAATCTAAAAACCCCGCAAAAACAACGTCAACAGACCTGGATACTGTATTGGCGCAAATTCACAAGGAATTCGGCGATGGCGCGATCATGCGATTGGGTGAAGTAGATCTTACCCAAGACATCGCGCACATATCTACCGGCTCCTTTTCTCTCGATATGGCCCTCGGAATCGGCGGGCTGCCGCGTGGCCGCGTAGTGGAAGTGTATGGTCCGGAATCTTCGGGAAAAACGACGCTGGCATTGCACTTGATCGCTAACGCACAGAAAAACGGCGGGATGGCCGCGATTGTGGATGCCGAACATGCACTTGATCCGGGTTATGCACAACGTATCGGCGTTAATCTCGATGATCTGCTGGTTTCGCAACCGGCGTCCGGCGAGGAAGCGCTCACGATTACGGAAACCCTGGTACGCAGCAACGCACTCGATATCGTCGTTGTCGATTCGGTCGCGGCTCTGGTGCCGCGTAACGAGCTGGAAGGCGAAATGGGCGATTCATTCGTGGGACTCCAGGCGCGTCTGATGTCCCAGGCATTGCGTAAACTGACAGGCGGGGTTGCCAATTCAAAAACGCTCTGCCTGTTTACCAACCAGATTCGCGAGAAAATCGGCGTCATGTTCGGCAGCCCGGAAACGACGCCCGGCGGTCGGGCCCTCAAGTTCTATGCTTCGGTGCGTTTGGATATGCGCCGGATTGCGACCCTCAAGGATAATACAGGGCGCGCAATCGGTAACCGCGCGCGTGTGAAAGTTGTCAAGAACAAGGTTGCCCCGCCTTTTACCGAAGCCGAATTCGATATTTTGTTTGCAAAAGGTATTTCCTGGTCCGGTTCCGTGGTCGATTCAGCGCTTCAATACGGCGTCATCGATAAACGGGGTTCGTGGTTGTCGTACGAAGGCGAACAACTGGGTCAGGGCCAGGATGCGGCGCGTGACACCCTCGAACAAAATCCCGATCTTGAACAACGGATTATTGCCAAAATCAAGGAAACCGCGGTAGAGTCCGCCAAAACCAAGAGCTAAGGGCCTGTTTTCAATGAAGCGATCCATCAGCGCCGACGAATTACGGCGTATGTATTTAGGTTTTTTCGAGCAACGCGGGCATACCGTGATTTCCGGGGCGTCTCTGACGCCCCAGAACGATCCCACGGTTTTGTTTACAACCGCCGGTATGCATCCTCTGGTACCGTACCTGCTGGGTGAACCGCATCCCGCCGGGAAACGTCTTTGTAACGTGCAGAAATGTATTCGTACCGGCGACATCGACAGTGTCGGCGATGCCTCGCATCTTACGTTTTTCGAAATGCTCGGCAACTGGTCGCTGGGCGATTACTTCAAGGAGGAAGCCATCCGATGGTCGTATGAGTTTTTGACCGCTTCCGATTGTCTGGACTTTGATCCCGAGATGATTTACGTCACGGTTTTCGAGGGTAACCAAAATGCGCCGCCCGATACCGAGTCGCTTAAAATATGGCGTTCGCTGGGTATCCCCGAGTCGCGGATTCTGGCTTTGCCGATCGAGGACAACTGGTGGGGACCCGCCGGCCAAACCGGACCTTGCGGGCCGGATACCGAAATGTTTGTCGATACCGGTAAACCGTTGTGTGGCCCGCAATGCCGTCCGGGCTGCGGATGCGGCAAGTTTTTCGAGATTTGGAACGATGTTTTCATGCAATTTGAAAAGACGGCCGACGGCAATTATCGCCCTTTGCAACAGCATAATGTGGATACCGGCATGGGCGTCGAGCGAACCGTGGCCATGTTGCAGGGTCAATCCTGCGTGTATGATATTGAAGTGTTTGCACCGGTCATGGACGCCTTACGAACCATGACGAAGCAATCAGCGGCCATGGATGCGGTACAATTGACTACGGCGCATCGGGTCATTGCCGATCATCTGCGGTCAGCCGTCTTCATTCTGGGAGACGATCACGGCGTCAAGCCGGGTAATCTCGGGCAGGGTTACGTCCTGCGGCGATTGATCAGGCGGGCCGTCCGGTATGCACGGAGCGCCGGCATACCGCAGGGATTCGGTGGCCGGCTTGCCGGGACACTGATCGATCAGGCCGGCGATACGTATCCTGAACTGCAACGTAACCGCAAGGCCATTGTCCATGAACTTGATGTGGAAGAAGAGAAGTTTGCCCGTACCTTGAACCGCGGGATGAATGAATTGCAGAAGGTGCTCGGCAACCTGAAACAGCATGACCAAACACGGCTTTCTGGAGGGGTTGCCTTTAAACTCTATGATACCTACGGGTTCCCGATAGAGTTTACCGCCGAAATATGCAGGGAACAAGGATTGACGGTGGATAACGCGGCATTTGAAAAGGAATTCAAACGGCATCAGAAGATTTCGCGTCAAGGTGCCGATAAAACCTTCAAGGGTGGTCTGGCTGATCAATCGGAACAGACGACCCGGCTGCATACCGCAACGCATCTTCTGCATCAGGCTTTGCGCCAGGTGCTCGGCGAGCATGTACAACAAAAAGGGTCCAATATTACCGCCGACCGTTTGCGATTCGATTTCTCGCATCCGGCCAAGGTGACACCCGAAGAGCAGGCGCAAGTTGAAGCCATTGTCAACGAACAGATTGAACGGAATCTGCCGGTCACCATGAAGGTGGGGACACTGGAAGAAGCCGTGGCTGAAGGCGCCCAGGCATTGTTCGGCAGTCGTTACGATGAACAGGTTAAAATTTATGCGATCGGTGATTATTCCAAGGAAGTATGCGGTGGACCACATGTCGACAACACCGCCAAACTGGGTCGCTTCCGGATTATTAAGGAAGAGGCTAGCAGTGCCGGGGTTCGCCGTATCCGGGCGGTGGTCGAACCACCGGCATAAGACAGCATTCACGGTTCAAGGTTCACGGTTGAGGAAAATAAAAAATCTGACAAGGAAATTTAAGGTTCGATTGGATTGATAAACACTTTGGGTTGGTGGATCGACATGGGCAGACGCCCCAACGACACTCTTAATCGTCCGAATTCGCTATGACTGGCACAGTATCTTGAAAAAAACTTTTCTCTCAGAAAACCATCGGCAACTCGGCGCCCGGATGATCGATTTTCACGGCTGGGAATTGCCGGTTCAGTATAACGGTATTATTGCGGAACACCGTCAATGCCGCCATGCGGCGGCTCTGTTTGATACCTGTCATATGGGCCAGTTTCTGATTGAAGGTCGGCAGGCCGGCGCCGATTTGGCTCGCTTGCTGACCTTCGATGCCGGCACGATGGCGGTCGGGAA
>PXCX01000305.1 GCA_003565195.1 PVC group bacterium
GGCGCGATAAGAGTCAACGTGAGATTGATTTTGTGGTAGAACATGCTGATGGCCGTATCGACGCCTTGGAAGCTAAAATCAGTCCGGATGCACTGGATGGCGAGGCGCTTGATACGTTCCGCCGGTATTATCCCTCGGGCCGTAATTACTTGGTGTGCCCGCACATACGCGATCCCTATACGATTACCCGACATAACCTGCGGATTCGCGTTGTGAACACATTTCAAGTGACGGGACGGAAATGATGATTGAAAAGCGCCTCCATGCGGTGGACCGTGAGGTCGCGGGGTGCCTTGGCCGTTTCACAAGTCAGCGAGTCGGAGCCAGCGGAGGACAGAAGGAAACAGGATCGAGCCATTTCAGTCCGCGGATTTGGGTCAGCGCCCATTGCCGGCGGTTGGCGGTACAATCTTCTTTACACATGAAAACGATTGCCCTCTACGACGTGGATAGCCGGATTCCTAATCTGGCGTTGATGAAACTCAGCGCCTGGCACAAACGGCATGAACATAGAGTTAGTAAATTGATTCGCGGCGTTCACTCCGTGGCGGCGGATACGCATTTTGCGGCCGTCGTTTTTCAACGCGGACCTTCAGAGCGGAAGGTGGCCGCGTTGCGCGATTTGTACGGCGACGATATCCGTTTCGGCGGGAGCGGCTACAACGTGCGTGTCAAGCTTCCTCGCGAAGTCGAAGCCCAATTCCCTGACTACGGTCTTTACGAACACACCGATTACGCGATCGGATTCCTGACGCGCGGGTGTAACGGCGCCTGTATCTTTACAAGAAGAAGGATGAAGACGGGATTCGGGAGCAACAGGGTTGATGCCCTCACCCCTCCCCTTATGTGAACAGGAGATGAATGCATGGAACCGGGAATTAAACAGAAATCAGAGGACGGGAATGAGCAATGCTTGGAAGACAGCCTGCCCTTCTGCGACGCCGAAAACCACATTTTCGTTTTTTGCTTGAGGAAAGGCAAGTGGGCAGGGGAGATCTGGGGGGCTCGTCTGAAATGTTGCGAGAATCCTTTGTGCGATTGCGCCAACGTGGACTTCTATTGTTGCCGGGTTGAAGTCGCGAATGGTGTTGTTGTACGCGCGGAAGATGAAGGGACGCCGGCGCCGGTGCTGTTTTTCTCGCTGAATCCGTTCGAACGCCGGATCGTCCCGCAATCCGATCGGTCTCGTCGTCACGAATCCGACGGATTGGCCAAGGGCCTCGTAGCTGAGATGACCGAAAAAGAATGGAGTGAACTAAGCAATTACATTTTGATGCACAAACGCAATGCCGTTCAGGAAATGGACGTGAACAGCCTTGCCGAGATCCCGCCGCCGGATAATTTCACGGTCGATGGCGAGATGGCGCCGTATGCGCAAATCTTTCCGTTCGCGGACACGTTGCAGTTCGATTTTGATGACGATAATTGGTTCGCGGATGACCATTATTGCGTGACGCCAGACTGCGACTGTCATGATGTATCGCTCCATTTTCTTAGAGTTCGGGCCGGATCGGACGGTATACCCAAGGGTTTGAAAGCGATCGGCTCGGCTGCCTATGACTATGAGCTTGGGACCACCAAAGTCAGGCACGAACCGGCCGACGGCAAGCCTTTGATTGGTGATCTGGTGGATGCGATGCTGGCGGCGCATCCGTCGTATCGCGATGATGCGAAACGTCGCCATGGTCAGTTGCGCGCGCTGTACGCGCGGTCGGTGCGTGAAGCGAAACAACATGTTGAAACGGCAGGTATCCCGATCAAGCGAGCCGAGCCGAAAGTCGGGCGCAATCAGCCTTGCCCTTGCGGAAGCGGGAAGAAGTACAAGAAATGCTGTGGAATGAAATGAACCCCATCAAGTGATTCCCATTGAACGTTGCAAAACACTGGATCGGCTTGTAAACCATAATCGATTGCTGCCCAAGAATCTGTAAATACGCCACATACAGTTTCCCCAGCTCTTACAAGACCATGCTGGCAGGGTTGTTTTCAAAAAACGGCCAAATCATTTCGGAAGTAAATTGGGTATTGAAGATCATGACCACTCAGGTCGAACTAACCTGAACATTTCAGGACCTTGGCCAGGCATTTTCGTGTCGTTTGCTTGGTTGGCAATCTCACGTCCGACATTGAATTGCGTCATCTCCCATCCGGTGTCGCGGTGGCCGATTTGAGGTTGGCCGTAACCGAACGCTTCAAGAACCGGCAGGGCGAAAACGTCGAGAAACCGGTGTTCATCGATGTAGTGGTTTGGGACCGGTAGGCCGAGAATTGCGCCAAGTATCTCGGCAAGGGATCGCCGGTGCTGATCGACGGCCGACTGCAAATGGATGAATGGACGAACAAGGAAGGCGAGAAACGGTCGAAATTGCGTGTACGCGCCAATACCGTTCAGTTTCTGAGCAGTCCGCGTCAGGCGACGGCATCCGGGAGAGAATCCAACCCGCCGGTGAACGAAATTCTGGATGATCATGCCGACACCCCTGAGGGAGAGGAAGTCCCGTTTTGA
>PXCX01000206.1 GCA_003565195.1 PVC group bacterium
CACGGGCATGGCCACCGGCATGCCGATGAAGCAGCGTATGAGCATAAGCATGGGGATCATGGTCATCATGAACCCCATCAGCAGTTCAATCCGCACGTGTTTGCCTCGCCGCGGTATGCCGCCCGAATCGTTGAGAATATTGCCGTCGGATTGTCTGAAATGGATCCTGAGTATGCGGCGTCTTATGCTGCCGCCGCTCGTGAGGTGGCCGATCGGTTGCGTCGTCTGTCGCAGGAAATGGAGGCAATGGCGAAAGAATTCGAAAGGCGATCGATTGTGACCCAACATGATGCGCTCGACTATCTGGCGCGTGATTTGGCGGTGGACGTGGTGGCGGTCATTCAGGGAGGGCATGCGCAGGAGCCCACGGCCACGGCGTTACGAGGATGGCTTCGTATGCTGCGCGAGCACGATGTGGCAGCGTTGATTAGCGAGCCGCAATATCGCGACAACGTCATGAGGATCTTGGCGGCCGAAACCGGGGTGCCGTTGGCGACCCTGGATCCGGTGGCCAGCGGACCGGCAGACGCGGGCCTCGATTATTATGAGGCAGTTATGCGTTCGAATATCGAAACGTTACAACGGTTGTTACGGTGAATCGTCGCGGTTCCGGAGACGCGCAGGAGCGACCGCGGAGGGCATCAAACGGGTTTGGCATGACGCAACGCGAGCCGGCAGCGCTTTTTTTCGAGGACGTTTCGGTTGCTCTGAACGGTATAAGTATTCTTGATAAAGTACGTGCCCTGGTTCCCGGCGGTCAATCGACGGCCATTGTGGGACCCAACGGCGCCGGTAAAACGACCCTGTTGCTGGCGTTGCTGGGTCGGATACCGTATAAAGGGTTCATCCGTTTTTATCGTTCCGACGGCGTGCCCGTCGATTGTAGACCGCGCGTCGGGTATGTTCCCCAACGGCTGGCGATCGATCGCGGCATGCCGTTAACGGTTCAGGAATTTCTGGTGATTGGATGCCAGCGCTTACCGGTGTGGTTGGGTTGTCGTGCGCGGCATCGTGAGCGTGCTTATTCCATGTTGCAAACGGTTGATGCTGCCCATTTGGCGCAGCATACCATTGGCAACCTGTCGGGGGGCGAATTACAACGCATCCTGCTGGCGCTTGCGCTGCAACGCAACCCGGAACTGCTGGTCCTGGATGAACCGTCGGCCGGGGTTGATGTGCGCGGCGAGAAAATGGTCTGCGAATTGCTCGATCAACTGCGTGCAAGGTATGGATTCACCCAATTGATGGTGACTCATGACCTGGCCACGGTTGGCGCGCATGCCGAACATGTAATCTGTCTAAATCACCGGGTGACCGGCGAAGGTACGCCACGTCATGCGCTGACGACCAAGGTGCTGACCGAGACGTACGGTATCCACATGGGTACCCTGGATCCGTGCGGTTTGTCATTGAATCCCTGTTTGCACGAGAGAACCTAGTCATGCCGGTCTTGGAGTCTTTATACGATCTAATTGGCAGGTTACTGCCGTTCGAGATCATGGAACCCCTTTTCATGCGCCGTGCGCTGGTCGGTTTGTTGTTGCTGACGCCGATGACCGCTGCCGCCGGCATCCAGGTGGTGACCCATCGAATGGCTTTCTTTTCCGATGCCATCAGTCATTCGGTGTTTACCGGCCTGGCTCTGGGGGTTTTGTTTGCCGTGCATCCGCATTGGACGCTGCCGTTGTTTGCTCTACTGGTCGGTTTGGGAATTGTAGCTGTCCAACGGCGTACCGGGTTGTCGGCCGATACGGTTATTGGCGTCTTTTTCTCCGCCGCGATCGCATTCGGACTGGCGGTGATCAGTCGTGAACCGGGTTTGGTGCGCGCATTGCAGCGCGTGATTTACGGTGATATACTTACGCTGACTGATACCGATATCATGGCCACCGCAATCTTGTTGTTGGTGTTGAGCGGGTTTCTGGTCTTTGGATTCAATCATTTGCTTTATATCGGGGTCAACCTGGATTTGGCCCAGGCACATCAGGTCCGGGTTGCCGCTTACCAGTATTTGTTCGCGGGATTACTCGCCTTGCTGGTGGTGTTATCCGTGCGTGCGGTCGGTATGCTGCTGGTAACGGCCATGCTGATCGTGCCCGCGGCAGCGGCGCGTAATCTGGCGCGGTCGGCAAGCGCCATGTTCTGGTGGGCTCAGATTATTGCGCTGACGTCCGCGGTCGCCGGATTATTGATCTCGTCACACGACGCGATCCGGACGGCAACCGGTGCAACCATTGTGCTGGTCGCAGCCGTTTGGTTTACCGTTACCGCGCTGGTATCTGCGATCCGGCGCCGATGCGGGGGATAATGCAAAAGCGGGCTTTGCTCACAACCCAGAGGTCAGCAGTCTGAGGTCAGAACATCGAACACATAACAGCGCTAGTTAGAGCCTGTCCGAAAAGGTCTTTTCGTCCAGGTGTGTTCAGAGTTCGGAGTTCAGAGTTCAGTACCTTTTTCGCTTGACAAAGAGTGTCGCAACATGCTAGTGTTCAACAACTTAACACC
>PXCX01000207.1 GCA_003565195.1 PVC group bacterium
GATGGCACGCCGGCACAGGTTGCGGAACATCCGCACAGCCATACCGGCCGGGTTTTGCGCGAGGCCATTCAAGGATCGGCAAAAACGGGTTCGCGGCGATCTGCGGTCAGCCGCCAAACCGTGCCGGTGGGCGGCGCCAAACGGCCGGCGACGACCAGCCGGATCGAGATTCTGCATGCTCGCGAACATAACTTGAAAAACCTGTCTTTGCAAATTCCGCGTGACCGGCTGACGGTGATTACGGGAGTCAGCGGCAGCGGTAAAAGTACGGTAGCCTTCGATATCCTGTTTGCCGAAGGCCAGCGGCGCTATCTGGAGTCGCTTAACGCTTACGCGCGCCAGTTCGTGCAGCCGGCCGCCCGGCCGGATGTCGATGCCGTCCGGGGAATGCCGCCGACGGTTGCGATCGAACAGCGGACCAGTCGCGGCGGCCGTAAAAGTACGGTGGCAACGGTGACCGAAATCCATCATTTTTTGAGGTTATTGTTCGTAAAACTGGGGCAACCCTATTGTCCCGACTGTAATGTTCCGATCCGTGCCCGCACCCGCGATTTAATTGCCGACCGTTTACAACGCGATTTTGCCGGGAAACGCCTGATACTGAGCGCTCCGCTGGTGACCGCGCGCAAAGGATATTATACCGATCTGGCCCGCTGGGCGGATCGCCGCGGATTCGACCATTTGCTTGTCGACGGTGTCGTGACGCCGACCGACAATTGGCCGCGTTTGCAACGTTTTCATGAGCATACCATCGAACTACCGGTGGTTAACGGCAGGGTAAGGCGTCATGATACCGGATGGCTGACAGACGCGCTTGATAAGGCGTTGCATTATGGCGGCGGCGTGCTGATTGCGCGCGGCAAATCCTCCGATCCGGGCACGGTGTACTCCATACGGCGCGCTTGTCCAGATTGTGGGCGTGGATTCCGGCCGGTTGATCCGCGCTTGTTTTCCTATAACTCCAAACACGGATGGTGTCCCGCCTGTTTCGGGACCGGGTTACGGATGCGCGGCTTTGATGCCGATCAAACCGGGGAAGAAATCTGGTGGAACGAATGGTGGGAAGGCGTGGCCCCGGTCTGCCCTGTGTGCAACGGTCAACGATTGTGTCCGGAAGCATTGGCGATTCGATTCAGGGACCGGTCAATCGCCGATTATTCCAAAATGAGCGTGGTCGAGGCGCATCGTTTCTTTAAAAGATTACGTTTACGAGGTCGCGAGGCTATGATTGCGCGTGATGCCCTTCCGGAAATCGTTGCCCGCCTCGATTTTCTTGGTCAGGTCGGCCTGGCATACCTGTCCCTTGATCGCGCGGCGCCAACACTTAGCGGCGGCGAAGCGCGCCGTATTCGACTGGCCTCGCAACTGGGGTCCAATTTGCGGGGAGTCTGCTATATTCTCGATGAGCCGACGATCGGATTACATGCCCGCGACAACCGGATGCTGCTCGATACGCTGGCGCGATTACGCGATCAGGGGAATACGGTGATTGTTGTCGAACATGATGAGGATACCATCCGGCGCGCCGATCATGTGATTGATCTCGGACCGGGCGCGGGCCGTCACGGCGGCCGGCTGATGGCCCGGGGAACACCGCGTGCCCTGGCGCGCAATCGTCGTTCGGTTACCGGACAATATCTCAGGAATCCCATGTCCCATCCGCTACCCCCTGCGGCGGACCGGTCGACGCCCCCGTTTCAGGCGCAGACCGGGGCGCTGGACGTGATCGGCGCCACATTGCATAATCTGAAAAATATTGATGTAACGATTCCTCTGGGTGGAATGGTTTGTGTTACCGGTGTCAGTGGTAGCGGGAAAAGCACGCTGGTACGCGATATCCTATACGAAAATATACGTCAACACCTGCAACGACCCACCAAAAACCGGCGGTCGGCTAACGATAACCGGCGCGGTTGCCGCGAAATCCGCGGCATCCAAACCGTTCGGCGTATTTTGGAAGTGGACCAGAAACCGATTGGCAAAACGCCGCGTTCATGTCCGGCAACCTATGTCGGCTTCTGGGACACCGTTCGGAGCCTGTTTGCCGCCACACCCGAAGCGCGGGTGCGAGGCTACACCGCCGGCCGCTTTTCGTTCAATCTGCGCGGCGGCCGTTGCGATGGCTGCGACGGACAGGGACAGCGTACCGTCGAAATGAGTTTTTTGCCGAATGTCATTGTTCCCTGCGAGGTATGCAACGTTCGCCGATTCAATCCGGAAACCCTGGCGGTCGAATATCGTGGCCGCACGATCGCCGAAGTGTTGGCCATGACCGTTGAGGATGCCGTTGCGATGTTCGACGCGCAACCACAGGTAAGGCGGCCGCTGGAACTGTTGCGCGATGTGGGTCTTGAATACCTGACCCTTGGACAACCCAGTCCGACACTCAGTGGTGGTGAAGCGCAGCGACTCAAGCTGGTGACCGAACTGGCGCGTATTTCGGAAAACCGCGAACGCGGCGGCGGCACTCTGTACTTGCTGGATGAACCGACTATCGGCTTGCA
>PXCX01000165.1 GCA_003565195.1 PVC group bacterium
CCGCAACGGCAAGGAAGTCGGCAGCATAGACGTGTGGGACGGCGAGATTCGCCTCGATCGTATTGGTGGGACGTCCGGCGGAACCGGCTGGGGTGCATATACGGGCTTTGTCGCGGAAGTGCGCGTCTGGGACCATGCGCGCGATACGGACGAGATTCTCAGCTTCTTGAACTATCGGTTGACCGGCGAGGAATCGGGATTGCTGGGCTACTGGCCGATGGATGAAGGTTCGGGCAACCAGGTTTTTGACGCCACCGCCAACGCGTCCACGGGCACGGTTCACAACGCGACATGGACGACGACAACCGATCTGAGCTTTTCCGAAGCCCTTCCCGCCGGCATCGAACCCGCACTTGCCTTCGCCCTGGCCGATCTGGAAACCGGCAGCGCGCGTTTCACCAACTCCAACGAAGTGGAATTGGTGGATTTGCCCATTCCCGACGGGTATGACCAGTTCCAATTCACCGAAGACGGCGATCCGCAGTCGTTGGGCGCCTGGAATTCCACCAGCGCCGTGCCCGCGACCGTCGAATTTGACACACCGTCCGCGGACGCCGAAATCACGTTCTATGCCTGGTTCACCAACACGAGCGACTCGGTCGCCTTGCGACGCGCCGAGCAGTCAATCGTTTATACCGAAACCCCGCCGGACCTGGCGCCCTTGAGCGCATTGACCCTGGAAACCCCCGGCTTTTCGGTCCGGATTACCGGCGCCGACTTGCTCGGCGACACCACGGGCGGAACGGCGCTGGGTGAGATGATGGACATTTATTCGCTGGCAGCGATCTGGGAGGGCGGCGACGATCCCGATCTGACGCCCGATGATCCGTTTGTAACGCTTACCAACGCAGGCGTTTACGCCGTCAGGCTACGGGTGGTCAACGAAGCCGGCAATGTGGCGGAGTCGACCGCCAGCACCGTAACCCTGCAAGCGCCCGCCAAGCCCATCCCGGAGGGCGATCGTTATGTAGTGGCACACAATCTGAACGCCATGGCGCCGTACACCAACTGGATCACCGCCGCGGAATCGATCCAGACGGCCGTCAACGCCACGACGGCCAACGGCGAAACCATCCTCGTCTGGCCCGGTCGCTATACTGTCCCGACCAATGCGGTCAGTGGCGACGGTGCGCTGAACGTGGCGAACATCACCCGTCCGCTCACCATGCGCTCGGTTGCCGGAAAGGCGCATACGTTGATCGACGGCGAGGGCGCGAACCGCGGGCTGCGCATCAACTACAGCCAGGCCTCGCCGCCCTTCGTGCTGGACGGATTCACGGTGACCAATGCATTTGCGCCCAACGGGGGCGGCGTCATCTACACCAGCGGCGACAACGAGACCCATTACCTGAACAGCCTGTTTGTCGCCAACGCGGCCGAAGACAGCGGCGGCGCCATGCGCGACTCGTCGGGATCGACCATCGTCATCTCCAACAGCGTGTTCCGCCAGAACCATGCGTTGCACGATACCGGAAACAACCGCGGTGGCGGCGCCATTTACAAAACCAGCGGCTCGATCGCCATCTACGATTCGTTGTTTGAAGGTAACCGGGCGAATACCGGCACCCACACAAGGGGAGGTGCGATCAGCATCGCCGGCGGCACGATCGAACGCACCATCTTCCGGGACAATCGCAGCCATCTCAGCGGCAACGCCGGATCGGGCGGCGGTGCGATCTATACCGGAACCCATCTGGTGCTGCGGAACAGCTTGTTTCATGACAACGCCGGTCACCGCGGGGGGGCAATCATGCTGCCGAACAGCGATCGCAATCTTACGATCGAAAATTGCACGATTACCCGGAACCACTCGGGGGGGACACATACTGCGACATCCGCCGGCGGCATCTGGAACCGAGCGGGCGCCTGGAACATCTACATCTACAATTCGATCGTCATCGGCAACACCGGCGGTCCGAACCTCAACTACGGTTCCTCTGGCGTCGTCACCGAGTTGCTGCATAGCTGCACCAGTCCGAAAACGATCCATCCGGACGACGACGCGGGCTTTGACGCGGACGGAAACATCACCGACGACCCGCTGTTCGCCGATCCGGATACCGGCGATTTCCGTCTTTCGCGCGAGTCGCCCTGCATCAACACGGGCACCAACATGCCCTGGATGGTGGGCGCAACGGATCTCGACGGCAACCGGCGGATCGACGGGATCCACAACCAAGTCGACATGGGCGCCTACGAATACCAGTACCCCGCCACGATCATCCTGATCCGATAATCATTCGTACAATGTGCTGTCAACACGTTTTATCCCATAGGGTGTGCTCCGATTTAGTTGATTGAGATTTGGCAGTGTCGAATGAAGGCTGGATATTTTTTCAGGATCTGCGCGAGGTCTTGTGAAATTCATGTTTTTTTCACTTGTATGAAGATTTCATGCGTGTTATTTTATTGTCTTCATTTCGGAAGACAATACAAAAGGACGATCCATGAATGATTCACAAGTACTAAAGCGGCTGGCTCAAATTACGTCCGAGGCGGAAGC
>PXCX01000234.1 GCA_003565195.1 PVC group bacterium
ATGGCGGAAGATCAAGACGGCATTGTTGCCGCCGAAAGCAAAGCTGTTTTTCATTATGTATGTCAGCCGGGCATCGGTTGGATGGTTCGGACCGAATTGCAAGTCGCACTCCGGATCGTGTTCTCTTGAAGGTAACGGATCGGGCGGGATTTGGCGGGCACGCAATATTTGCAGTCCTGCGATTGATTCGACCGCACCCGAGGCACCCAGTAGGTGCCCCCACAGCGCTTTAAGGCCCAGCACCGGGATTCGCGGCGTGGCGGCGCCAAAAACCTCGCATATGGCCCGGCTTTCGCTGCGATCGCTGGCTGCGGTCGCCGTGCCATGCCCCAGAATCAAATCAATATCCGCCGGCTGGAGACCGGCATGGTTCAGGGCTGCTGTCATCGAACGGGCTTCTCCGACGGCATCCGGCAGGGTAAGATGGGTGGCATCCGAAGCCTCGCCGTAACCGGCGATTTCGCCTAGAACAGGTGCGCCGCGCCGCCGCGCCGCCGCCTCGGTTTCCAGAACCAAAACCCCCGCGCCTTCAGCGAGCACAAACCCGTCGCGCCGCCTGTCGAAAGGCAGGACTGCGTTCGCGGCATCCTGGCGGCGCGATAGAACGCCCAAACGTTCCCATGCACTGCGGGTGACTGGATCAAAGACTGTGTCAACGCCGCCGCACACCATCCGTTCAGCCATCCCGTGGGATAGCATGCGGAAAGCCGTTCCGATGGCGACCGTTGACGATGCACACGCTGATGCGACCACATAGTTGGGACCGGTAAGCCGGTAACGGATGGCGATCTGCGAGGACAGGGAATTGGCCATGCAGCGCGGTACAGCCGTGGGCCGCATCCGTGAGGCGCCTTTTTCAAAGAAAGTACGATACGCATCGAACAAAGCCTCGCTGGCGCCGGCGCCGGAACCGATAATCACGCCAACCCCGTCACCCTCTTCCGGCGCCGCGAGCAAGCCGGCCTGGCGCAGCGCCTGATCGGCGGCAATCGTCAGTAAATCGCTGGTGCGATCGCTGCCGCAACGGCCGGGACCGGGCCAGGCATTATGTAGCTGCTCGTTCGCGATCAAGGCGCCCCACCGGCAACGCTTCGATCCCTCTGGAAAACCATCCAATACGTGTTCGCTGATTGAGTGGCGACGGGTCGACAAACTGCCCCAGAGCTCCGCCGCGTTGTTGCCGGCCGCCGTAATGCATCCCATGCCGGTTACGGCAACGCGCGGTCTGTCGTTAGCGTTCGCAATAACGTTCATCAGGTGGCCAGGATTCGTTTGTCTTCATCCAGCATGATCCCCTTTAGATTCATTTTCAACGCCTGCGGATTGGTGGCGTGATGCATGCCTGCCTCTTCGGTAATCGTGCCGCTTTTGATCAGCTTGTAGATCGATTGGTTGAATGATTGCATGCCGTCGCCGCCGCCTGTTTCAATCGCTGATGAAATGACATCAAGCTTGTCTTTTTCAAGTAATTTGCGGACGGTCGGCGTATTGATGAGGATTTCCACGCCCGGCACGACGCTTTCGTCGGTCGATTGAATCAGGCGTTGGCAGATGATCGCGTGCAAATTGCCGGCTAAAGCCATCCGGGCGCGATCATGTTCGCCGGCAGGAAAAAACTCCAGCATTCGGTAAAGCGCCTGGGATGCATTCCCGGCATGCAAAGTTGTTAGAACCAAATGGCCGGTTTCGGCGGCCGAAAGCGCGGTGGTGAATCCCATCCGATCGCGCATTTCGCCGACCATGATAACATCCGGATCCTGTCGCAAGATGTATCGTAATCCGGCATGAAAATCCAGAGTGTCGATGCCGACTTCCCGTTGCGTGATTACGCTCAGCTCATCATGAAACAAATATTCGATTGGATCTTCGATGGTAATAATTCGGCTGGATGTTTTCTGGTTGATGTGCTGAATCATTGCGGCCAAAGTGGTGGATTTGCCGCTGCCGGTCGTGCCCGAAACAATGATGATCCCGCGGGGTGTCAATGCCAGTTCCTTCAACTGTAACGGTAAATGTAGCCCTTCGAAATCCGGGATGCTATCCTGTACGTGTCGCATGGCGAAGGTCGGGATTCCCTGAGCCAGAAAGGCGTTGACGCGAAAACGGCCGGCGCCTTCCTCAAAGAACGAAAAGTCAACTTCCTTTCCTTCATCGAAATCTTTACGCTGGCGCTCGGGAATGATGTGATCAGCGATCAATTTCAGCGCATCCATACCCAACGATTCGTATTCGCTCTCGATCAGTTCACCGCTTTTGCGGAAGAAGGGAGACCTGTCCAGCTTGATATGGATGTCCGACGCTTTTTGCTCAACGGCTAAGTGCAATAGATCAGATAAAATCGACATCTTTCGAAACCTCCCTATTTTAAACGACGAATCATGAATAAACTGGTGATCAAAAAGACCATATTGGGAAACCAGGCGCCGAGCCAGGGCGGAATGATTAAGCGCTTACCCAGATAATTCCCTGCCTGTAGCAAAGTATAGAAAATGAAAAGAAAAAAAATGGCGGTTAAAATGCCCGTCAGCGCCCCCTGCCGATGGGTATGAACACCGCCAGGGATGCCGAGCAAGGTGACAACCAGACAGACCCAGGGCATCGCCAGACGGATGTGAAGATCGACCAGCCGCCGTGCGCGATCTTCCGGTGACAAATTGGGGTGGTTGCGGATAAAACTCCACATCTGTAAGGCCGAAAATAGTTCCCAGCTCCGAATTCCCAACAGTATATCTTCGGGGGTCTCGCTGATATCACGCCTTTCGATCGGCCGCAGCACCGTCTGCGCCGGTCCCGTGGGACGACCCTCGGGATCGAATTCGCGAATCGTTGCCCCGAAAAACCACCATGTGCCGTCAAGCCATTTTGCGCGTTCGGCGACCAGTTCCGAGGCGCGTGTATGGTCATCCCGTTCGGTGACAATGCGCACGTTTTCAAGGGTATGCGGTTCGCTCGGATTGAATAAACCGATTTGCCATTGCCGACGCGACGGTTGGTGATAGAACGGGTGCTGTTTTAGCGGGGGCTCATCCGCCGGCCCGCCGCGCAGAACTCGCTCCATGGCATCCACCTGCAGGTTTGCCTGGGGTGCGAGACGTTCCTGAACGAAGAGACACAGTAACGCCGCTAGGCCGGCCACCAGCAGAAAAGGCAGCATCAATCGTGATAAACCGATGCCGCAGGCTCGCATTGCCGTCAATTCGTTATGCCGGCTGAATCCGTAAAGCGCGTACAATAAACCCAAAAGCATGGAAATCGGCAGGATCAACGCAAAAAACGATGTCGGCCCGTTGAATGCCACGATGAAGTGCGCGTAGAACAACCCGATCCGGGTCCAGGGTATGCCGGCCTCTATGAAGTCCGGCAAACGTTCAAACATGTCGAGGACCACGTACAGCATTAGAAATGCCGCAAGACAATAGGCGGTTGCGCCAAGATATTCACGGAGTAGATAACGGTCGATCAACTTCATGGACGTTCCATGTCATAAGCCGTAATGCGGGTCGTGGGGGGCGGCCCCACCAGCCGTTGTCGATTCGCGGAACGCCGTCGTGTGCGGTGCATCATTTCCGAAGACGGTAGGTCCTGTCCCGACCTCGTACAAAAATTGATGAACGGGTTAGCAATTCTGTTAAGTAGGCCTCGTCCCGCCGACTGACGGGTTTGACTTCTTCGTTAAAACGATTGATGAGCACGCGACTACGTACGGGGCGAGGAAATTCCGAGATCAAGGTGGCCAGTACGTAAACGGCGCCTTCCGGAAAAAGAAAGTAGTAATCCTCTTGCGTGGCACCGATCAAGCGCGAGTTTTCGATGGTTTTCATAACCAAACGCGGTTGGAATTGCGGCCATTGGCGAAACCAGCCTTTTTCTTCAAACGCCGCAATCACGTCGCTTAAACGCTGTGGTTTTGGATATCGATGGAGATAACGGATAGCGATTTTTTCTATATCCTCCAAAATCTCAGGTGCAAGAATGGTGAAAAGATTGCCCCGCAGGATGATCGTTGATTGAAGTTCTGTCAGCAACAGAAGAAAACGACAGGGATTGATACCCTTGAGCCATTTCCGGAAGGGAACGGCTTCCAAATCCTCGGTATCGGCGACGCCGTCGCGCGTGCGCATGAAATCGGCGTACCAGGAAACCAGTGGTGTCAAACAGGTTTGCGCAAGCCGGGTGCCGAGTTCGGTATGAATTCCGGCAATTTGCTGACGAACCCTTTCGCGTGTCAACCCGAACTGCTGGCCGATCGCATCCAACGTTGCGCCGGGCGTCAGGAAACCGCCGCGCGTGCGCAGGGCATACCGCTCGATAAGCATCGCCAGAGAGGTTTCAGGCAAAAAACTTTGCAATAAAGCCGGCGCAGATTCAAAGCGAACCCGACCGCGTTCGAGTTGCCTGCAAAAACCGAAAAAATCCTGGACTTCAGCCAGCGAACGATTTCCCAGACTGCGCATTCGCATCAGATCTTCGTCGGGTAAGGCGCGTAACGCGCTAACCGTGTCGATGCCGTGGCGTCGGCAGGCATTGACAATGCGGGGCGGTAAACCCGCTTCCTTCACCGGCCAATCGTCAATCACACGGCGCGAGATTGCCGGCACGGCGAGTTTGTTAAATGCTTGTTTAGTCAAAAAAAAACCTCAATCATTAAATGCTCGTCCCACCGCTGAACGGTTTTTAGCACAACGGCCGAGAAGAGGCAGCCCGGAATGGCACTTACTTAAGCCCGTTTTCAAATGATATGCCTTGTGGGCGCGCCATGACCCGCAAGGCAACTAGCCGTACTTGCCCAAAATGGCGATAAGTAAGCGCCATTCAAGGCAGCCCGAGTTCCATCGGCTTTTCGGTTTTGATGCCGTCAAAACCATAAAAATCTAAAATTAGTCTAAAAAACAAAGTATGTCAAGCTTGCATTTTTTCCGGCTTGATGTTTGATCCAAATTGTGATAACAATGCATGGCTTATATGTAGTCGCCGTGCTTTCCAACCAGGCACGCTTTTAGACAAAACGCCAGTCAGGGAGCAGTGGATTTTATGAAGGATGTATCGATTGCCGATCTTCGGAACGTAGTGTTTATGGGCCACAATGGAAGCGGGAAAACGACCCTCGCGGAAGCGCTGTTGTTCAAGCTGGGGCTCAACGACCGGCTGGGAAAGGTTGACGCGGGAAACGGGATGGCGGATTTCAGCGAAGCGGAACGGAAACGCAAGCTGACGATCCATGCCAAATCCTTTTCGGCGGGCTGGTCGTCGGGAAAAGGGAATCGCAAGGGCATCGTGTTTTTTGATACTCCCGGATATGCCGACTTTTTTGGCCAGGTTATTGCCGCCGCTTCGGCGGCGGACGCGGCATTGATTGTGGTTGATGCCAATTCCGGTATTCAGGTAGGTGCGATGCGCGCCTGGAAACTTTGCGAACGACATCAGATACCGCGCGGTATTGTGATTACCGGTTTGGATCGTGAAAATGCCGACTATGAAAAGGCATTGGCGGGGGTCCGCACGGCCTGGGGGGATCAGTGTGTTCCGGTGATGCGTCCGTCCAGTGATCTGAGCGCTGTTCGATTCCTGCTGGGACAGGATTCGGAGGATGCCGAAGATCAGGAGGTTTTGAACAAGCTCAACGAGTTGGCAGCCGAAACCGATGACGACCTGATCGAAAAATTTCTCGAAGGCGCATCGCTGTCGGCGGAAGAGTTGAACACCGGATTGCGCAAGGCCCTGTGCGGCGGCAACTTTTTCCCTGTCTTTTGCGCCATGCCGTTGAAGGATGTCGGTTTGACGGAGCTGCTCGAGGCCCTGGACATGTTGTATCCGTCGCCCTTGGACATCGAGCGCAAAGATGAACAGGGCGAAATCATTAATCCGGCCTCGGATCAACCTTTGGTAGGCAGTATCTGGCGTGTTCAGAGCGATCCTTTTATCGGTAATCTGGCCATGATCCGTGTTCTCGCCGGAACTCTGAAACCGGAAACGGAAGTGTTCAACGTCTCCAAAAACCAGAAAGAGCGGATTGCCGGGTTGTTGGAAGTCAACGGTAAAAAACAAGCATCGGTCGCTGAAGCGACGGCCGGCGACGTCGTAGCGATGACAAAATTAAAACACAGCGGATTATGTGATACGCTGTGCGCGCCCGGTCTTAAAGTCGGGTTACCGCCTTTGCAGTTCCCGAAACCGGTTGTCACCATGGCGGTAACCGCAAAAACACAGGCTGACGAGGATAAGATTGGCACGGCGTTGGCGCGCTTGATCGAGGAAGAGCCTACCCTGAAAATCGAACGCAACGATGATACCGGAGAACAATTGCTGTCCGGCATGGGGGATGTTCATTTGGATGTCGCCGTTGAACAAATGCGTACCCGCAGCAATGCCAATGTGCTGCTCAGTACGCCGCGCGTTTCGTACAAGGAAACAATTACCGCGACCGGCGAAGGACATCACAAGCATAAGAAACAATCAGGGGGTCGCGGTCAATACGGTGAAGTTTATCTGCGCGTCGAGCCGCGGCAACCGGAAGATGAGGAAACCTTCGTTAATGCCATCGTCGGCGGCGTGATTCCGGGGAATTTCATTCCCGCCGTGCAGAAAGGCGTCAATGAAGGCCTGCAAAAAGGCGCCATGGCCGGGTACCCGGTGACTAATGTCAAGGTCACCGTCTACGATGGATCGTATCATGATGTCGATTCATCGGAAGTCGCTTTCAAAATCGCGGGTGCCCGTGCGTTTCGCGATGCCATGACCAAGGCCAAACCGGTTTTACTGGAGCCGGTCATGACCATCAAAATCATTACCCCCGAACAATTTATGGGGGATATCAGCGGTGATATCAGCCATAAAAGGGGACATATTATCGGGATGGAGGCCGAAGACGGGATGCAGGTGATAACGGCTGAAGCTCCCTATGCTGAGTTGCACGCTTATTCCGCGGAATTGCGAAGCATGACCAGCGGGCGCGGTCAGTTCGAGATGGATTTCGCGCGATACGATGTGGTGCCCGCGAATGTGGCCCAAAAAGTGGTTGAGGCAGCCGCCAAAGAGAAAAGCGATGACGAATAGTTTCCGGGCTGAAACGGTTTTTGCCGCATGCCGTTTGTGTCCCCGTGCGTGTGGAGTGGATCGCCGGCAAACCGCTGGATTTTGCAAGGCCGCGGACCGTGCCCGGGTTTATACTTTCGGGCCGCATGATGGTGAGGAACCGCCTTTTCCCGGATCGCGAGGGTCGGGAACCGTGTTCTTCAGCCATTGCAACATGCGTTGTTTGTATTGCCAGAATTATCCATGGAGTCAGCAGGGCAGGGGACGGACGTTGGATGAATTGGAATCGGTCACTGACCGTTGAAGAATATCGCCCTTTAAAGCAGGCGGTAGCCGACCTGGGATTCACGACCGAATGGGTACAGGATGTCGCAACCGATACGCCGGCACCGTTGATTGGGTATAACATGGCGGCCGCTGAACCATCGATACTGGCGGCGGGCTGAGCCCTGGAGCCGGACGTCTAACCAAGAAAGGATAATTGATGAGTGGACATAGCAAATGGAAAACGATTCAGCACAAGAAAGGCGCCGCGGATGCCAAACGCGGCAAAGTCTTCAGTCGCCTTAGCAAGGAAATCATGATCGCGGCCCGTCAGGGCGGCGGCAATCAGGCGACCAACGTCACATTGCGTAACCTGGTAATCAAAGCCAAGGATGCCAATATGCCGGCCGACAATGTAGATCGGGCCATCAAGAAGGGCACGGGCGAGATCGAGGGGGTTAGTTATGAAGAAGTGGTTTACGAGACCTATGCCTCGGGCGGGGTTGCCGTTATTGTCAACGTACTGACCGACAACAAAAACCGGGCTGCCGCCGAAATCCGCCATTTGTTGTCGAAACATAATTGCGAGCTGGCCGCCCCCGGATCGGTCAGCCGCGGGTTTTCCCGTAAGGGTCAGATTCTAGTCGATCAGGCTGCGATTAAAGAGGATGACCTGATGGAAATTGTGCTCGAATCCGGCGCGGAAGACATGCAGCCCGATGACGATGCCTACGAAATACTGACTGAGCCCGCCGCGTTTGATGCGGTCGTTGAAGCGCTGGCAAAGGCGGAGGTAAAAACCCGCAGCGCAGAAGTGACCATGGTGCCGGATGCCTACGTGCCCGTCAACGACAAGTCGACCGCCGCTTCGCTCTTGCGACTGGTTGAGGAACTCGAAGATCATGACGATGTACAAAACGTTTACACCAACCTGGATATAGACGACGCGACGCTCAAAGAGATGGAAGGCTGACCATGCGTATTCTCGGTGTCGATACCGCCGTGCGTTGTACCGGAGTTGGCGCCATCGAAACCGCCGGACAGCGTGCTTGCGCGATCGAGTACGGGTGTATCCGCAATGCTCCCGGCCTGCCGCTGTCGGTTTGTCTGCAAGCCTTGTATACCGAAATACGAGTTTGGGTCGAACGGATAGAACCCGATGAAATCGCCATTGAAGGGGTGTTCTATTGTCGGAATGTTAAAACGGCCATGTCGTTGGGACATGCCCGCGGCGCCGTGATTGCCGCCTGCGGCGATTTTCGGTTGCCGATTCATGAATATTCGCCGCGCCACGTAAAACAAGCCGTGTGCGGGTTTGGCGGCGCCGGTAAAGATCAGGTGACCCGAATGATCGTGCAACTGCTTGCCTTGTCCCGGGCGCCGGCTTCCGATGCCGCCGATGCCCTGGCGCTTGCGGTTTGTCATTGGCATGCCAGCCGCGGCATTCAGGCGATGGATAGTCGAATATAAAGGAAATTTCTGTCAATGATTACGTTTCTCGATGGTTGTATCGAAGAAAAAACGCCGACCTGTGTCGTGCTTAATGTCGGCGGGGTCGGATACGAAGTGTTCGTCCCGCTGAGCACATATGATGTGCTCCCCGCAACCGGCGAAAATTTTCGTTTGCTAACCTTCGATTACCTGCGCGAAGATCAACATTTGCTGTACGGATTTGCCAAGCAACGCGAACGTGCTGCGTTTCTGATGCTGATCGAGGTTAACGGTATCGGTCCCAAACTGGCACTTACCGCGCTTAGCAGAATCAATGTGCGCGATCTTTGCGATGCGATCTCCGGCGGCGATACCCGCCGGCTGGCATCCATCTCCGGTATCGGCAAACGATTAGCCGAAAGAATTGTCGTTGAATTGAAAGATCGTGCGGTTGCCGTCAGCGGAGAAATCGGCGCCTCCGCGTCCGGCGACACTGTCAGGGATTCACGCGGAACAGATGCCGTCGCGGCCCTAGTGGCCCTCGGATATCGCACGGCGGAAGCCGAACGGACGATTGCCGCCGTCATAAGGACGGTTGACGCCACCGTGTCCGTCGAACAGATTATACGAAAGGCTTTAACCGGATGAAACAACGTCTTGCCAGCGATACCCTTAATCGGCCGGATCCCGATCTGGACGGCGGGTTGCGACCGCAAAAACTGGATGAATTCGTCGGTCAGCCGAGAACACGCGAACGGCTGGATGTTTTTATCAAGGCCGCGCGCGAGCGCGGGGATTCGCTGGATCACAGCCTTTTTTGCGGACCTCCCGGATTGGGTAAAACAACCTTGGCGCACTTGATGTCCCATGCCATGGGGGTGCATATCCGGGTTACCTCGGGTCCCGTGATTAACCGGCCCGGCGATTTGGCCGGGTTGTTGACCAGCATGGATAACGGCGATATGCTGTTTATTGATGAGATCCATCGGATGCCGAAGGCAGTCGAGGAATACTTGTATGCCGCTATGGAAGATTATGTGATTGATATCATGATCGATCAGGGCGCCAATGCGCGTTCGGTGCGTCTGAATCTGCCGCGTTTTACCCTGGTAGGCGCCACGACACGCAGCGGTTTATTGTCGGCTGCCTTGCGTTCGCGTTTCGGGATGACCAACCGGCTGAACTATTATCCCGCGAATGAGCTGCAAACCATTGTGTTGCGCTCCGCCGGCATTCTCGGGATTGCCATCGACAATGAAGGCGCAGCCGAAATTGCCGCGCGTTCGCGCGGAACACCCCGTATTGCCAACAACCTGGTGCGCCGGGTTCGTGACTTCGCGCAGGTCCGCGCCGACAACCATATCACACGTCAGGTCGCCGACGAAGCATTGAATATGCTGGATATCGATGCGTTTGGACTGGACGAAATGGATAAACGTATTTTGCTTGTTATCGCTGAAAAGTTTTCGGGCGGTCCCGTGGGCTTGAATTCGCTGGCGGTGTCGGTTGGAGAGGAAGCCGATACGCTGGAAGAGGTTTACGAACCGTATCTGATTCAGGAAGGTTACTTGAAACGAACCCCCCAGGGGCGCGTCGTTACCGCACTCGGGTGTCAACGTCTCGGGTTGCCGTGCGCCGCGGACCACGAACCGCAAGAGCGTTTGTTGTAAATCCTTTTTTATATTAGGTAAGGTACCAATTTGTAGTTTTCCAGGTCTTATAATGCAGAATATGTTATCAACAAGTATCGCCTTTTTCGTAATGTTGAATCCGCTGGCGATGTTCGTTATTCTTGAACCATTACGCCGGAATATGGAACGTGAAAGCTTTCGATCAATGCTCATGCGAGCCAGTTGCAACTCGATTGTCATTTTCGTTATGTTCTATCTTGCCGGCGATCTCATTTTCACCAAGGTGTTCCAAATAGAGTTCGAAGCCTTCAGGATATTCGGCGGGATCATCATTTTTTCGTTTGCCTATTTCTATATCATCAAGGATAGCAAAACGTTGATTCAGCCGAAGACGAACATCAGCGACCTTGCGATTGATGTCAGCGTACCTTTTATGGTGGGCGCCGGCACGATTTCATTCGCGATTCTGCTCGCCGAGATTGCCCCGCATGTTGTCAGTGGCATTGCGGCAATTGTCGGGATTGTGGCCGCAAACCATTTGATTATTCTCGGATTGGGATATATCCGGGTTTTACTGAAGTCAAACGAAGAATTTTTTGATAAATATATGGATGTCGGTATGCGTCTCAATATTTTTATGATTGGCGCTATCGGGGTGGATATGGTCATTTCCGGCTTGAAAGACGTCATGCATTGAATAAGCTAAGCAAATCCATCGTTTCACCCCCGTGAACGGTTACAAAAAAATCTCACTTCGATGTTCTGTGTTCGATGTTCAAAAGTATTGTTCAATTCAAGCCCGTAAGGGCCTAGCCAGCTTCGCTGAAAGTGTTCAGGGGTTCAGAGTTCAGTGTTCAGGCCGGATTTCCTGAACGCTGAACACCTGAACACTGAACACTCAGAACGTCGCCATCTCACAGAATTTTCGCG
>PXCX01000307.1 GCA_003565195.1 PVC group bacterium
AAGACGGTGCCTGCGTGCGTTTGCGGCGCGGGCAAGCCGACGATAAGACCGTATATTCAAGCGATCCGCTGGCCATGGCCCAAACCTGGCAGGCGCGCGGCGCGGAATGGTTGCATGTCGTCGATTTGGACGGCGCCTTTAGCGGGCGTCCGGTACACGATGCCGTTATCCGCCGTATCCTCGAAGCGTTAACGATACCGGTACAAACCGGTGGCGGTCTGCGAACCCCGGAAACGATTGCCGGGCGGATCGCAGCCGGCGCTGCGCGCGTCATTCTGGGGACCCGCGCCTGTACCGAACCGGGGACGCTGGCCGATCTGGTGGCGCGGCATGGTGAGCATCTGGCCGTCGGAATCGATGCGCGCGACGGCCGGGTCCAAATCCGGGGTTGGGTGGAAACCACTGCTGTTCCGGCCGTCGATTTGGCGCGTCAACTGGCTGATGCCGGGATCGCGACGATCATTTATACCGATACGGCCACCGACGGGATGCTTGCGGGACCTAATACCGAAGCCTTGGCCGCCGTGTGCGACGCGGCGCCGCAATGCCGGATCATTGCTTCGGGTGGTGTGGCGGCGCCCGAACATGTCCATGCCTTGCGGCGCCTGGAACGTTCCAATCTGGCCGGGGTCATTGTCGGCA
The DNA here is from genome assembly GCA_003565195.1 of PVC group bacterium. Lineage (GTDB taxonomy): Bacteria > Verrucomicrobiota > Kiritimatiellia > CAIKKV01 > PXCX01 > PXCX01. The sequence goes on from PXCX01000307.1 coordinate 643, forward strand.
AGGCGCTTTACGACGGCGTCACCCATTTCAAGACGTTGCAGCAGGCGGCCGGCAACTAAGGCAGCAGACTGCAGACTGAAGACCATCGATTCAGACGAGGTGCGAGACAAGATTTTCGACACCCCGAAGTGTCTAAGAAAACGAAAATGGAAAAACCATTAATCAACGCTGGTGTTACGACGCTGGAAAATGGTATCCGGGTTGTTACGGTTCCGATGCCTCACGTTCAGAGCGCGTCGGTTGGAGTTTTGGTGGGGGTCGGAGGACGGCATGAATCCGTGGCCCAGACAGGAATCAGTCATTTCATCGAACACTTGTTGTTCAAGGGGACCGAAACTCTTTCGGCCGGGGCCATTTCGCGCGCCATTGAGGGTCGCGGCGCGTTTTGCGATGCGTTTACCGAGGAAGAAGACACATGTTATTACGTTAAAACTCCGGCGGCCAGGCTCGGACCGGTATTCCGGATCATGTGCGAGATGTATTTGCGCCCGCGATTTGCCCGGCGCGATATTGATCGTGAACGCGGCGTGATCATCGACGAAATCATGATGTATCGCGATCAGCCTGATCAAATGGTGGAAGAAATTCTGAGCGGCCAACTGTTTCCGCGCCATCCGCTGGGCCGGACACTGGCAGGTAATCCGGCGGTTTTGTCGAGTATGCGCCGCGAAGATTTACTGGCCTTCAAAACCGCCCAATATGTACCGGCCAATACGGTCTTTGCTTTTGCCGGCCGGATTATCCCGGAGCTATGGGTTGAAAAAACGCGGCGTGCTACCGCGGCTCTTAAGGCCCAGCCCGTTCCGCGATACCGTTCGTTTGGTGCGCGCTCCGCACCCCGGCCGGCGGTCGTATGTGTCGATCGCAACAGCGAGCAATCGCATTTGGCGGTCGGATTCCGTACATTCGGTCGGCGTGCCCCGCAACGCTATGCTTTGCAGATACTCAATATTATTCTCGGCGAAAGCATGAATTCACGATTGTTCCAGGCGATTCGCGAACGGCGCGGTCTGGTGTATGCGGTGGGATCCGGCGTGCAGTTCTTCCGCGAGACCGGTGAGCTGGTTATCAGCGCCGGCGCCGATCCGGCGCGGATGAACACCGTCATGCGTCTGGTGATTCAGGAACTCAAGAAATTGCGGCGGAATCCGGTGCACGCGTCAGAATTGCGGCAAGCGTGCGACTACGCTGCCGGTCAAATCCTGCTTAACCTGGAAAGTACTTCCGGCCAGATGATGTGGGCCGGCGGCAGCGTGTTGCATCTAAACAGCGTGATTTCCCCTGAGACTGTGATTGCGCGGTTACGCGCGGTAACCTCCCGGGATGTGCAACAGTTGGCCAACCAATTGATGCATAAAAACAATGCGGCAGCCGCCCTGGTGGGACCTGCCGCGTCGAAACAGGAAAAACGGTTGAATAACCTCTTGAAAGGAATGTCATGAATGCTACAACATTACAAGTGATCCTGATTGTTTTTGCCGTCTTGGCCATGCTCGAAGCCGTCTGGGTTCTGGCAGCGCCCGAGAGTTACAAGAAATTCGCCGGATGGTGGCTGCGTGCCGCATCCCATGTGCCCACGTTGTTGCCGATTGTACTGGGCGCGATTGGCGTTGTGATCTGGGGTATCCTGCTGTTGCAGCAGCCGATTTACCATACCCTGGTAATGCTGGTTGGCGCATTTTTTGTGGTCGGCGCCTTGCTTTATACCGATCTCGATGCAATCAAGCGGTTGACCGACCGTTTTTTGCTGGATCGTTCGACGCGAACCCTTCGCCTGCTGGGTGTCGCCATTTTGCTGGTCGGCGGTTTTATCTTGTGGATTGCGATCACCGGTAAATGAAGACTGAAGACTGACCTCAATGAGCGAACGACGCTACAATAGCATTAGCTTGCCTGCCGAATGGCCGCCTTGCCGCGACATGGATACGCGATTGCGACAACCCATGCGGGTGTTTCGGGCGGGTTTGGGCGCAATCATGCTGTGGATTGTCACGACGGGATTCGGTGCGTACGCTTTGGAAACAGCGGCGATGGAAAGTGACGGGAAACCGCTTCCGCAAAGTGCGCCGGAATGGTTGGCGGCTGTCCGTCGCCAGTTACCGCGGGAACCCACCTGGATTAAAGGCTGGCTAAGCACCGATAATCAGCCCATGTTGAATATCGATATCCTTTTGGATCTGGGTCGAGACCCGCCAACGGCACGGTATACCTTGCGCGATGCCTTTGGCCGCGATCTCGAGGAAGCGACTCTGCGACGTGAAGCGGATCGCATCCGGTTGGATTACCGGCGCGGAGCGCCGCTCGAGGAAGCGCCGGCCCCCGATCTTTTCGCGCCGATCCGCAATACCGCCATGAGCTGGGGCGACCTCAATCTTGCGTTCCTGTGGTGGCAAGGCGGCGCAATCATCGGCTACGATGAGGTTCGTGGTCAGGAATGCGTGGTGATTGAGGTCGTGGCACCGGATCAAGAAACCGGTTTGTACGATTTGGTCCGTATCTGGATCGATCGGAAACACCGTATGCTGTTACAGGCGGAAGGTTACAACGCACGCGGTGACCGGATCCGGCGGATGCAAGTCCGCAGTTTCCGGAAGATCGGCGAAGAATGGATGGTTAAGGATATCGTGATCCGGCGATATCCGGGAATATTGCGGACCAACTTGCGTGTACGTGATATGGGAACGCGCCGCGACTGAGAGCGGAGCGGGTCGACTAAGCGGTTTGACTACCACGTCGTGCGGCCAGGATGCGTTGTATATTGGCGGACAGTCCCGGGATCAGCGCTTTATCCGGCAACGGCATTGATAGATATCGTCCCAGTTCCCACGCGGGGTCGTGGGCGTCCGTATCGCTGCCGAACACGACCCGGTCGGGACCTACGATTTGCAGCGATGTCTCGAATGGTCGCGGAGTTGTGAAGCTGCCGCAAAACTCAAGATACACGGTTGGATGCGCAAGAGCCAGCGCTTCGGCTTCCAGGCGTCCGGCGGTTCCGCCGCCGGAATGTCCCAGTAGGTAATAGGCGTCCGGGTACCGTTTCACGATGTCTTCCAGCATAGCCGGTGAACAGGTTTTGTTGTCCCATGTATGCATTAAAATGGGCAGGCGGTGACGATGTGCATAGTCCCAGACTGGTTCATAACCGGGGTCGCTGAGTGCGATATTCCAATACGAAGCTAAAAGTTTGAAGCCGACGAAAAAATCGCGCGCAAAAAAACTGTCAAGTGCATCTTGCATTTCCTCGCCATACAGGGGATTGTAGACCAGGTATCCGGAAACACGGTCGCGATAAGGTGCGAGCGCCTCTTCCGTTGCCCGGTTATTGTGTAGGTTTTCACCGAACAGAGCGCTTTCCGACGACACAATAATGCGGTCGATCCCGAGGCGTTCCATTCGTTCCAGCGTATCTTTCATCCCGCTTTCCAGTGTGTTCTGCTGCATCACCCACCCTCGTGCATGGGGCGATGTATGGCCATGCGCATCGATGATTTCGATTTCGTGGAGCGCTTCCCCGGCCCGGTTTCGAAGCCATAAAGGTTTATCGGCCGCCAATGCCGGGGTAGTGGGCGGAGTGGATGCGCAGGAAGAGATTTTCAGTAATCGTTCAAGGTTGCCATGTGCGATGGCGGCGCGTTGTTCATCATTGATTGAGGCATGGACCAGAGCCGCAATCGCCGCGCCGTAATGTGCCTTGGAACCGATGCCGAACAAGACTCGTTCCGGGCCGAAATACTCGCACAACAGCTCAATCGTAGCGCGCATGTGCAGGGTGGAAATATCCACATAGACATTGGCGCAACGCCACATCAGATCCAGTATCCCGCTAAAACCGTTCCACATTTTATGGGTGACCACGAATGCCAGCGCAGGAAATTGTTTAGCCAATCCTTCGAAATCGCGCAAATCCTGTTCGCCATTACTTTCATGGCGCGCATCCCACAGTATCACCGGTTCATACTTGGCCAGTTCGGAAAGCAGCCGTTCGATCTGACGCACGGGAAAGCGTGAGGTTTTGGGCGTTAACCGCAGCGCGCGAACCGTGCCCGATCCCAACTGGTCGCGCAAAAAGTGCAATCCGCCGTCCTCGAAATAACAGGCCGGCGACACAACGAATGCCGGCAGTAGACGGTCCGTCAGCCCGGTATCCGCAAGTTCCCGCAACAATTGCCGATTACCCAGCGTGGCATTGATGTCGCGGGCTGCGACATGGCAGACCAGCGAACGGGCGATCCCGAGATAATCAAGATGAGCGGCAAAATCGGGTGCGGTCGCAAAATCAGGTGTTTCGTAGGCGCCACGGCCTATCATGCCGTTCAGGTTAAAGAAATTATTTGTATACTGCATGATTATGTTTGCCCTGTTTTTTCCGGGAAAAACGGTTGACTATTCATCCCTCTGACTCTCATATCCCGGACCGCCCGCGGCAAGATAACCGCCGGACGCACCATTGTTTTTGGCGCTGACCCAGAACGCAAAGAGTTCGCCGCGATCCATTCGAAACTCGAAACGAACCGGTTGTCCTTTACACGTTGCAAGCGCATCTTCCGTCCGCCAGCGGATTTCGGCACAAACACTGTTCCCGACAAACGGCACACAGTTTTCCGCGCTACAGGTTTCGATCGGTTCACCGTCTTGCCCGAACACAGCGACGCGCAACTCTGCTCCGGCCGTATTGGCATTGACGAACAAACGGTTCCCGCTGAACTTAAGCGGCCGCGTACGTAGCAGCCCTCCCGCGAAACGCGGTTGCATCGACGCGAAACCGTCGCGCCGCAACTTGGCCAGGCCGACCGCGCCATTGCCGTACATCCCGTTGTTCAGACCCGTTTCGAGACGCGTAAAATCACCGCCATACGCGTTATAGTAAATCCATAATTCGTCGCCCACAAGAGTGCAAATACCGCCGGTCGGTTCCACATAACCATATTCCCAGGAACCCGGTTCGCGGCGGGCAGCGATGAACGGGCGCCGATCCGGCCGATGCCAGTGAAATCCGTCGCGACTGGTGCCCAGCACCAGTTCCGTCAATTTCGGTTCGGCGTGCCGGAGGCCGATATGGTTGGGCGGTCCTTTGAGAATCTGGAACATACCCAGCATCAGGCTTTCGTAGGGAACAGCATCGAGCGTATAGAGTTGGGGCAACGAATCGCCCGCCTGATCAAAACAATCGGCGGCAGCCCAAGCTAAAGGTTGACCTTTGCGCCAGGCGCCGCTTTTAATGAAATCAGCATGCTCCCAGTAATGACGGCTGCGTCCGCGCGGGCAAGTGCTGCGAATACTCTGCACCCAACGATTTCTGAACGGATTATGGAACATCGTACTGCGGTCACCCATGGGGCCGGTCGTTACCGGTTCGCTCCAATGGATACCATCGGGAGACGTCATCAGCAAGCCGGGTGCGGCAGCATGTTCAATTCCGGCCCGGGCCTCCGCAAGATCGTTCGGTTCGCGAAACAGCATCTTGTAGCGGGCGGCCGGATCATCGGCTTCATGATCAAGCCAGACCGTGCCGGAATCCGGATGATACGTCCGAGGTAAACACAGGTTGGTCCCGGAGACCACATCCAAATCGGGCCGTTCCCAATGAACGCCGTCCTTGCTTTGGGCATACATCATGGCACCGGTATACCCCGCCATATACCACATCTTAAATCGGGTATCCTGTGGATCGTACCATACCCCGCCACACTTGGCCACCGCGCACGGCGGATACGCGGGGTTGCGTTCCTCGGGGCCCTGCGGAAACATTACCGGGTTGCAGGGATACTTGTGCGGTTGATGAAAGATGCGGGTCATATTTGTGGTTTCGATCAAAAAATCGTCCACCAGCAATTGACGACCGCAATCGATATTGATGATATCCGGCGGCGACTCAAGATAAGGTACGCGACCCGGTTGCCATGATCGTAAGTTGATGTCGGACGGCGGCCATTCTTCCGGTAACCGGATTCCGTTGTATAACGTTTCTGATTTCATTAAGGGTAACCTTCGCTTTGCTCGGTTGCTTTCGGACATCATATCAGGCACCGGACGATATTTCAAACCTATTCAGATGTGTCATTGCGTCTCTGGCATTGTCACCGGTTTCGGCTTCGGATCGTCCGTGCGCTCCATTGGATCGGGCATGACGAACTGTTTCCGGAAATAAGTCTCTTCAAAGGGCGGTTCGGTCCATCCCGGTCCCCGCCAGGGGATGACCAGTTGATCGGCGCTTTGCATGTATGGAAAGATATTGGGGTTTAAACGCCACCAGCGGGGCAAGGGCAAGCGCACAGCCTCAGCAACCGGCGACCAGGTTGTTTCGCGACAATCGGCGAGCGGCCAATCGGAAGGTTTTTGCCTGCTGAACTCCCAGTCCAGTCCGGAAACGATATTGGTATGATGGGTTTGCAGGTATAGCGACATCCAGGCATCGGGTTTATTGGGAATAACTTTAACGGTGATTCGATTGGTTCCGGGCTGTAGTCGTACGGGACGGACTGTCAGCAAGCTGGGATTATCGCCTTGCTCGATGCGCCGGCCATTGAGATAGGCCCGGAAACGCCCGTTGATCTGGGTTGCAAACAGGCCGTGATCCGTTCCGCGATGAAACCATTGCATTCGTTCCAGTTCACGCGCCACGGCGGTTCCGCGTATGCGTTGCAAGATGGTTTCGTAAAGTTCCTCCACCATGGCGTATCCCGACAATCGTTGCTCGTAGGCCAACGCCCGGATGCGCAGATAATCCGCCATAATTAAATGTGGATAGCGTTCGTAATATTCGATCGCGCGATCGCGAGCTTCATCATCATGGCCGATCCGTTCGAGCTCGAAAAGCGCAGTCATAATCGTTGCCTGGTCCATCCGATCGTCCGTTATTCGTCTTTCCGGCAAAGGGGGTAGCTCAGGCACGGGTTGTGGTTCGGGCTGATACCAGTAGGCTGTGGTCGCCAGCGATCGCCGGATCGGCGGCGTATGTTCGAACTTCCAGCGATAATCGATGCCGTGCGTAAAGGGGATACGATCCGTGAGTAACCAGCGATAACCTTGCATTCGAATCGCTGCTGTTTCCACCAGGCCGGCCAACGGATGATCGAACAATCCTGGAAAACGGCCGTCGGTATTGAACGCCGCCGCCAGTCCGGTTCCACGCAACCGGGTTTCCGGGGGGCCATGCAAGGATATCTCGTCGACGGCGTTGAATATCGGCCATGCATCCGCTGATAACCCGGTTATATGCATCATAGTCCCGACCAGATGCCCGGATTCCTGGTTGGCCGAATCATTGCGCTGCAAGACATGAAAGGTGCCGGCATCGTCGGTTGCCGTTTGCCAGCCGGCATGAAAATAGTTGTCCTGGCGCGGCGGGATGGCGCCCGTTTCGATGTGTGCGGCCGCGTATAGAATTACCGGCGCATTGCCGTCGTTGCGCAGTTCCGCGCGCGCCGCTTGCTGGAATGGCATCGGGAAGCGGCAGACATAATGACCATCGATGTATCCCAGCGGTAATGACGCGAATCGGCGGGGGCGCATGGCATTCACGAAAAAGTCGCCCAGCGGTACATTGACCGACGGATATTCGGCATTATCCCAGCGAAAGCGGATCACCAACGCGCGCAGTATGCGAGCTCGTTGCAGGACGGATAATTCATCGGGAAACGCAGTATGCAACCGGAACGTTCGCAAGATTCCCGGACCATTTTCGTCCAGCCAGACTACGGTTTCGCCCGGTTGCAGCAGGTAGGTTTTTGGCGGCCCGCAAGTCTCTCCGGCAATACGCAGGTGGCTGCAGGGATCCTGCCATACATTGCGGACGCTCTCCAATAGATCGCGTTCGTCCGCGTTCAGCTCACCGCAGAACGATTCCACAGTGACCTGATCCGGGGCGTAGGACCGATAATCAACCTGAATCGCCGCGTTTGAAAGGGTCGTCGCATCTTTGCTGCCGATCGCGATGCGTATCGATTGCTGATAAGGTAACGGCACATAGGCGACTCGGCCGCCGTTGACCGAATCGGCAAGCGGCGGGATAAAAGGTTTTTTGCCGCCAAACAGATCGCGGGTTCCGAGATCCAGGCGCGCCACCGCTTCATGATCGAAATAAAAGCGCCATTGCAGGTTCGTCTCCGCATTGCTCCAGATACGTTCAATCCGTCCCGGTCCGGGCAACGTGGCTACCTCCGTCCAACCATTGCTCACAACGCGCGTGGAATGGTTGCCGTCATAGGTTATGCGGGCCGACCGTCCCCTCGGTGTTTCGGCAAATAGCGTCAGGTTGGTCAAGGCATGCAAGCCATTCGCAAACGTCAGCGCGCCGGGAACGGTGTCTGCTTCCGGGATCGGTTCCGGCGACCTGTTGTCGCGCCGACACCCGATTGCGATCGCAATCAGTATGATCATGCTGACAACCGCAACGACCGCCAGCCGATGGCGGTTGCCGACCTGCGCACTTAGGCGGAGCGGGACCGTCGTTCTTCGCGAAGCATGATCAGAAAAATTGCATTGACTATGGGGCAACTTATACCTGACGTCTGGCGGATTCGATGGTGTTGTAAAGTAACATCGTGATTGTCATGGGACCCACTCCGCCGGGAACCGGCGTAATCCATCCAGCTTTCCTGCTTACCGTCTCGAAATCGACATCGCCGACAAGACGATAACCCTTTTTGCGGCTTGCATCAACAATCCGGTTGACACCGACATCGACGACCACGGCGCCGTCGCGTACCATGTCCGCAGTAATGGTTTGCGGTTGCCCGGCCGCGGCGACCAGAATATCGGCCTGCCTTGTCAGCGCTCCGATATCCCGACTGCGAGTATGGCAGACAGTGACGGTGGCATTACCCAATCCGTTCTTGCGCATCAGCAGGTTGGCCAGCGGTTTGCCCACGATCTGGCTGCGTCCGACGATGACGGCATGCGCGCCTTCGATTGTGATACCGCTACGCGCCAGCATATGCAGGACGCCGTGGGGTGTGCAAGGCAGAAAGGTGGGTTGCCCGGCGATCATGCGGCCGACATTAAGCGGATGAAAACCGTCCACATCCTTATCCGGATCGACCGCCAGCAGCACGGCATTTTCATCGATATGGCGCGGCAACGGCAATTGCACCAGAATACCATGCAGGCGCGGATCGCGATTCAGCCGTGCGATCAACGCCAGTAAATCGTCCTGGGTGGTCGACGCAGGCAAACGATGATCGTCGGAAAAAATACCCGTTTCGGCACAGGCTTTTGCCTTGGCCGTCACATACGAGTGTGACGCCGGATCGTCGCCAACAAGCACGACACCCAAGCCGGGAACTATGCCGAGGTTAGTAAGATCGGCAACTTCCTGCCGCATCTCTTCACGCATGTCGGCGGCTATCTGTTTGCCGTCAAGAAGTCGAGCGCTCATCATCCCTGTCCCAGCGATCGGAATGCGCCAATTCGTAGTCGTTAAGCCTCGATCGAAAATCGGCCACATCCTGTTCGGCAAGTGTTTTTGCCTCGTTTGCGGTTCTTGTTACGGTCGCTGTCATAACAAAATAATTATCTCACGTCGCACCTTAAAAGTCAATTCACATGACATTCACCTGACATTTGTGCAGCGGCATACGTTTGCGCCGATTGACACCCAGCACCCTTTTTGCTATATTTTTTTGTATTCAATTCCCGGTATGGTGCCGGGAAATATCCGTGGCATGGCTGGATCAACAGAAAGGATTCGTTATGAGCAGGTACGGATGGATCATGGGGTGCGTCTTTTTGACAACATGGTTATGCGGCGTACAAACCGGAAAGGCATGGACGTTGGTTAATCCGGCAGGAACCTTGAAGGCCGGTGACGTTGCGGTGGGGGGAGTATATGCTTCAACCGAAACGGAGTACGATACGTCAAGCCGGTTTCGCGGTGAAACCTCCGAAATTTCTAGAGACGTGGCCGGATTTTACATAGCCTATGGATTACTCGATCGGCTCGACGTATTTATCGGTGGTGGCTATATTCTTAATGCAGAGAGCGATATCGATTTTGGAGATTCCGGCGGTGGCATGATGGGCCAGTGGGGATTGCGGGCGCTTTTGATCGAGGAGGCAAGCTTTTCGATAAATGTTGTCAGCGCGCTTTCCTACGTTTCGGAAGATTACGGCGACTATTATTACGGTTATCTAAGCGCCCCCGGTTTTACAAGCTTCACCATGTCTACGCAGAGGAGTCAGGAAGCGCCGAATACCGGAAAGACGGAAACCACCATTCAGGAAGGCATGCTGGGGTTGTACGGAAGTTCTCAATTTGGAGATATACGAGGTTATGCCGGCGTTGCATTCATAGGTTATGAAGATGCTGATTTCAAACGAGGCGGTGTTTCGGCGGCAAGCTATGATAGGGACAGCAACGTCAACGGCGTGATCGGTTTTGACTATTTGCCTGGTAATTATTGGATTCGGCTGGAAGCGCTCCTGTTTGGAGACACCGGATTCCTCGCTGGATTCGGCATGAACTTCTGAGCAGGCGATCATTCAGTGCTAGCCAAAGATATTTGAAATTTATTTGGTATTGTTCGGAACTTTGCATTCCGGATTACTCAAACAATCGGCGCAACAACTGTTCCGCTTCGCGTTCAATCGTTTTCCTGCCCGCTTGACGGATGAGATCGGCGACCA
>PXCX01000112.1 GCA_003565195.1 PVC group bacterium
CGTGCTCCCATCCTGCAATCACCGGAATCAAACGATGCTCCACCAAATCCGGGACCGTATCCGGCGATGGCGCGCACAGGACAATGATGGTCGCCTGCGGGTGCAGCGCACGCAAGGCCATGGCCTCGGGCACTTGAGCGACGGCAAAACAATTGATTCCAGCGGCAACCGCACAGCGCGCAACCGGTGCCATACCATGCCCATAAGCATTGTTTTTGATCACGAAAAACAGAATCGTATCGGTTGACAATGCATGCCGTGCCGCCAGCAGATTGCCTTTCAACTGGTCGTCATTCAGTTCCGTCCAGCAATCAGGATTCATGGTTTTGCCGATGCTTTATCCAGCGTCACAACAGGTGCACCCACGCCTCGCAAGTGTTCAGCAATAAAGGTGACGGTTTCGCGGTGTGCTTGTCGTTCCCGGGATTGTGCCTGGATCGGATGCCCGAAGAGAAAATGCACATCCCGCCGCGGGTGTACCCTTCCAAAATCGGGAAGCGGAAAACCGCGCGTCAGGAAATCGGTCTTTAAGGCCAACGGCACCACTGGAACCCCCGCGCGACCGGCCAGTTTGGCGGCAATCGAGTTGAAGGTTGCCGGATCGAACACAGCCCGTCGCCCGGCCTGCGGAAACAAAATCAATGAGGTTCCCTCCGACAGCCGACGCACACCTTCGGTCAACAACGTCTTGAGATCGGCGCGCGGATCGGAACGTGAAAGCGCGATCGGATGCAAACTGCGTAAAATACAGCCAAACAGAGGGTAGGACAACAGACTGCGTTTCACCACAAAGGTAACCTTGCTGAAAGGCAGCAGGATGCAGGCCAGGGCATGTGTTTCCAAGGCGCTCATGTGGTTGGCGGCAACCACAAACGGGCCATCCAGCGCTGCCAGCGGTTCAAGACCGTCAATCATGATCCGGCCCCCGAGAGCCTCGACCGCCATCAGGATGGATGCCGACGATACCGCCCATGCCTGATGATCGTAGGCGCCGCGTCGGGCAAGCCGTGCACCTTGCCAAACGGAGCGCAATACAATCTGGTGATATCTTAGCGTAGCAAATACCGGAGGCGCGGACGGGGATTCGCGTTCGGTCATATACCCTCCGTCCTTAAACAAGCGTTCCTGGAATTGCGCCACTGACAGAGAAGGATAAAGCCTTGTTTTCATCATTCCCTCGCTTTCCGCGCGATACCCTGTTCGATTTCTTCGCCGACCATGGCCGCGGCGTTCTCGTAAGCGCCGCCGTCACCGAGATTGGCCACCACGCGATGCATGGCATCCCGCATTTGCCGGCGTTGCGGCGTATCGGTCGCCAAAGGGATCAAGGCCGACGCGATACGTTCCGGGCGGCAATCGTTTTGCAAAAGTTCGGGACATACTTCGCCATCAGCCAAAATATTAACGATGCCGAGATACGGCACTTGCATCAGGCGACGCCCCAGGAAACCGGTAATGTAGCCGGTGCGATACGCAATCACCGTGGGACACCCCATAAATGCAGCTTCCAAGGTTGCCGTACCGGAAGCCACGACGGCGGCATCCGCCTGATGCAAGACGTGGCGGGTCAGACCATGGACAACCTGCCAACGCCGTGGTCCGTTGCCGGGAAATCGTTCGATTAACTGGAGTAAGCTCGCGGCATCTGCTTTGGACGCGGCCGCCACGATAAACGCGCATTGCGGATAATGGGTTTCGATACGGGCGGCTGCCTGCCACAAAACCGGCATCAAACGCTGGATTTCCTGCGGCCGACTGCCAGGCAACAATGCGATGCGCGGTTTGCCGTCCTGCCAAGCCAGAGTCGGCGTCGGCGCATTCAACAACCGGCGCGTTTCATCGGTCAGGGGATGCCCGGCAAAATCGGCCCGTAATGTGCCGGGCTCAAACAACGCCGGTTCGAAAGGGAAAATCGTAATCAGACGGTCGAGACAACGGGCCATGGCCGGGATCCGTGAACGATGCCAGGCCCAGACCTGGGGACAGATATAAAAAACGGTCCGGATCCCCGTCGCGTGGACACGCTTGGCGAACCTCAGGTTAAAGCCGGGGTAATCAACCAACAGAACGGCATCGGGCGGCGCTTCGCGTATCAACGCCAATAGATCGAAAAAGACACGGCGTAGCCGGAAAAATTTTGCCAGCGCCTCCGTTCCGCCGACAACCGCCATCTCTGAAATATCATGGCGTACGTCAACGCCCTCCCCTCGCAATGCATCGCCACCGGTACCGACCACCTCAAGCTCGGGATATTGCCTGCGCAGCGCCCGGATGACTCCGGCGGCATGCATGTCGCCGGAAACTTCGCCGGTCACGACCAGCAAGCGTCGTTGGCGCTTCATGAACCTCCCTCTTGGATATATTGCCGGATCGACATCGCCAATTTTAATGCTTCAAATGCCTGCGCCCCGCCAACCGCCGGCGGGCGGCCATGCAAGACACATTCACTGAAATCGTGCAATTCACGCAATAACGGCTCCGCTTTTTCAATCGGAAGATCGATCGTTTCGATTTGCTCACCGGCTTTACGCATCAAATGCCCGGACTGCGCCTGATAATCAAGCGAAACATAGGTATCGGGCTCAAAAACCCGGATTTTTCGAAGGGGTTCGCGACTGACCCGGCTGGCCGTCAGATTGGCGACACAACCGTTTTCGAAGGCCAGCCGGGCATTCGCGATATCTTCCCCGGCACTCAAAACCGACGCACCGACGGCACGGATATCGCAGACCGGCGACTGCACAAGATGCTGGATGATTTCCAGGTCATGGATCATCAAGTCCAAGACAACCCCCACTTCAGTCCCGCGAGGATGGAGACCGGGACGGCGCGGCGGATAAGGCGCCAGCCGTAGCGCTTCAATAAAACGTGGCTGCGTCAGGTTACTTTCAAGGTAGGTTATCACGGGATTGAATCGTTCCACGTGGCCGACCTGCAATATAATGCCGGCCCGTTCGGATTCGGCAACCAGTGTTTCAGCTTCCTGCAGCGACTTAGCCAGCGGTTTTTCGATCAATAAATGAAGTCCCCGGCGGATCAACGCCACGCCAACCTCGCAATGCAAATGGGTGGGAACGACGACACTGGCCGCCTCAATACAAGCGGCCAACGCTTCGGCCGACTCGAAAGCACGCGTATCATAGCGTTCAGCAATGGTGCGCGCCTGATCCGGATTCGCATCATAGACACCGCACAACTCCGTTTGCGGCAGCTCGGAATAGATCCGCGCGTGCCACTGACCGAGGCTGCCTACCCCGAAAACACCCACCCGCAAACGACGTTCATCGGTATCCATCAGTACACGCCACCTTTCGCGTCTATTTCCTCCGCGACAAAACACAACCCGTAGCGGTTGGCCATATCTATCAGTTTTTCCCGCTCCAAAAGAATCGTGCGGTGTGCCTCAACAACCAGTGCGGCGGCACGGATCCGGCGTAATCCGCGTAGCGTCCGCTCGCCAACCACCGGGATATCGAAACGCATGTCATGCTGGGTCTTCGCCGCTTTAACGACCACCGCGCCGGGACCCCCTAATTGACCGGCTCGCGCAATGGCGCGATCGGTGCCCTCAAACGCCTCAACGGCCAGAACCGTTCCCTGCTTGACAACCACTGTCTGGCCGATATCCAAATTGCTTGAAAAACGCGCGACCCTTTTGCCGAGCGCGATATCGGATAGGATGCGCTCATCAGGTATCAACCGCGAAAGACATCCCGGCGCAGGCATGGTTTCTTCCATGAAACGGTGGGCCGGCAATAGTTCGATCCCGATCGTTTTCAATTCAGCGGCCACGGCGCCGAAGATTGTTTCCGCGTTGCGCTGCCGCAACCGCGCCAGCAACTGTACCATGCGCGCATCAAGCCGCAGAAAAAACAAATGGCGCGGTCGGATCAACCCCGCCATCACCGCATGCGATATCCGGAGCGCGCCCGCAACATCCAGAAATCGTTGCAGTTTGCCCATCGGCGTCCAGATTACGCGATCGGCAAACCGCTCGATGGCGCGATCGGTTTCATGTTTGAATGCCAGCGCCACCACATCGCCGACGCCCTGCGCTTTGGCTGATTTCGCCAACAACAAAGGATACACACCGCGCCCCGCGATCAGCAGCAGACGGTTTGGTATGTCACGGCAAATAGTACCGTTTGATTCCATGAAGAGAACAGCAATGCCTTGTCAACGATTCAAATCACCGGACGCTTCAGGTTGATAAAGTATTTTTTCAATCCGCAACGCACGAACACCTGAAGGAACAGGCCACTTAATGGTATCGCCGACTCGATAACCCAGCAAGGCGGTCCCGATCGGTGCCAGCACCGAAATCGCACCATTATCGATATCCGCATCCTCCGGAAACACCAGCGAATAGGTCTCGTCCTCACCGCTGTCCAAGTCACGCAATACCATCTTAGAATTCATGGTAATCACATTGGCAGGAATAGCTTGTGGCTCCATTACCTCCGCACGTTGTAATTCCTGATGTAATTCCTGCAAATCGTTGCGATCGCGCGCTCCGTCGCGACGGCCATCCCGTATGGCAATCAATTCCTCAATCCGTTCTTTATCGAATTGGGTGATGAATATTTTTTTTCGTTTCATTGTTGGTCACACTCCATCATTATTATCAATCATATCAACACTGCCATCGGAAAACACTTGCTTCTGAAAACCAATTACCACAAGTAGCGGCCAAGTAGCGGCTAAAACCAGCGGTTTCGCTAGATGAATGATAACAAATGTTGTCAGGAAGACAAGCGAATAAAACTTCAGGTGAACCGGAAACTTGATTTTACACTCAAGGCCTGATATTATTATATTCGATCCATACGACGTATATACCGGCGAAACAGCCTGATCGCAGGATGATAGCGCTCGCAAAACCCTGTGCGTAAAGGATTCCTAACCCTGCAATAAGGATTCAGAAGATGCGCATTTTTTTTGAAAATGAATTCTGGCAAATCTTCATCAACACCACGGTAACGACACCGGCGCCTGAGATCATGTTACTGTTGGTGGTCACCACAATCTGTCTGATCGCGCGCTGGTCACGCGTGGGATTGCTGATCGCGTTCATTTACGCATACCGTTGGGGATGGTTACTGATGCACCAGGAATTCGGGACTCATCATGAAATGCTGCTGATATACTACATCTCGGGAATCATAGCGATTGTCAGCACCGTTATCGCCTTTCTTATGAGAAAAGATTAAGTTACGGTTATGTCTGCCACATCAACATCGAACCGCTCGTTTCCAATCGGCGCCTCACTGGCGGCATGGATCGTGTCCACGCTGACGATTGCCTTGGTCGGCTGTATTGTTATCAGTGCAACCTTGCCGTTCGTCAAGGCCGCCCTCGTAAGCCAGCATCTGGATATCGCGCGTGCGGGAGCCGACGATCGACAGCAATCGGCGAGGACCATCAACCTATTACAACATTTACAGCCCGTTCTGAAACCGTATCGCAAACATACCGCCGAAGGATATCGGTTGCTGGCCCGGGCCCATGCCGCACGAGGAGAATACGATGACGCCAACAAGGCGGCAAAAGAATTTTACCGCTGGATCGTCTCGCCGCCTTCTGCTTCCATGCAGCAAGCAAATTTTCCGGCAAGGTGGGGCGCGCAATTATACAATCGGATAACCGCGGATCAAATCACGGATGACCCATGGATCGGTTACCGCGAAGCCGCGCAACAATATCGTGACACGGACGACGAACGGGGTATGCAACACCTGCAGGAACATCTTGACCGGCATTACACCAATCATCCCTGGCATAATCCCGAAGATCGAGACTTAGCGAAGCAAGAACCCGAGATCGACCCCGTAGAGGAACCCGCCCCGGCCCCGCCCACCCCGCCGGCGCCGGAAGATGACGGCGAACCAAAACCGCAATGGGGACTACCGCTTACCGACGGTGCCAGCGCATACAATCGACACCGCGAACACCTGCGTGACATTCCTGCCGGCACCTTGCTCGATATTCATGAACATACCGTCTGGGATAGCGAGCCGATGGTCCAGGTCTCCGTCCACATTATGAATCGCTGGGTATCCAATATCTTCCTGCGTACCGCGCAGATTGCCATCAATCAAGGTTGCGCCAGGGATATCTCGGATCGCGAAAAAAGACTACACATCAAGCGGCTGGGAATTAACGAAAGCATCCGCCAGGAAGAAAAAAGGATGCGCCCCGATCCCCCGCCCGGCCACAACCCGGACGATGCCTCCGCCCCCGCAATCCCGCGAGAGAATGCGCGTCGTCAACTGCGGGAACTGGAACAAAAACTCGCCGGGCTTGAGGCGGAAGCGCAACAGGCGAAAGGCGCGCGCCGCGTCGAATTAATCGACGAATTGCGCCGTTTGGGCAACCAACGATTTCGCTTACAACAAGCTGCGGCAGGCGTGGTCGAAACGCTGGATGACAACCGCGAAAACACTGAATCCGGGACACTCCCCCAGGAGTCGCCGCTATTACAGCGATTGCGGCGCCAACTGGAGGATATCGAGATTGAACTTCAACGGTTGGTTAATTAAAGGTAATGTTATTTCGGATTTCTCAACGTTTTCGCTATCCGCGCGCCACGCTGATCACCATCTGGCTCGCCGTGAACCTATGGTTATTGATGGCCGAGCTAATCCCGCGTGGCGTTTTCGGTGTGCCGGCCGGATACGATGCAGTGATCGAGAGCGGTCTCATGCATCGCGATTCATGGATGCGGATCGTTGACGGCGACCGGACCATCGGCTATAGTAACAGCCGCATTGATATCGATGAATATACGCCCGGCGGACGCTACCTATTGCTCAACAAGACCGAAGCTATTCTGCCGCTTTTCGGCGTCGAACACCCAACAACCATTTCATCCCGGATCGCGCTTGACACAGATTTAAAGCTTGAAGAGTTCGATCTATCCATCGATTCCGCCGATCTTCAGCTTAAACTGCAAGGCCGGCACATCGAGGACCAACTTTTTCAAATCGAATTCGCGGGACCGGTTTCCCTGCCGTCGACACGCATGACCCTGCCGCGCCACGCCATGATCCTGCCGCCCACCGCCGAAATTGGATTGCGCCGAATGCGACCTGGCCGCACAACAACGCTGCAGGTCTTCGACCCGTTAACCCTGCAATCCACCCCCCTGACCGTCGAGGCGTTGCGACGCGAAACCATCGAGCATCGCGGCAGCAGCTACAACACGACCGTCCTCGCCATGAAATACCAGGGGATGACACTGCACAGTTGGGTCGCTGCCGACGGCGCGGTCTTGATCCAGGAAACCCCGCTGGGATGGATCCTGGAGGAATGCGATCCTGACGAAGCCATGGATTTTATGGCGCAATGAACTTTCAAAGGAGTATCACACGGTGTCAACCATGATCGACATCAACAAATTATCGCGCCGTTTCGGCGACCATTGGGCGGTTCGCGATCTCACCCTTACGGTCGACACCGGAGAATTATTCTGCTTTCTCGGTCCCAACGGCGCTGGTAAAACAACCACCATCAAAATGATCACCGGCTTACTGCAACCCACTGCCGGCAGCATTCGCGTCAATGGTTTGGACCTCCAACGGGAACCATTACGCGTCAAGCAAATGATAGGCTACATTCCGGACACGCCCTACTTGTACGACCGGCTTACCGCCTCGGAGTTCTTCGACTTCACCGGCGAGCTTTATTCCATGAACGAGTCAGAGATTCGTCAAGCCAAACCCGCATTGTTTAACCTTTTCGGAATAACCGAGCATGCCGACCATCTCGTGCGTGATCTTTCGCACGGATTCCGTCAACGCTTACTGTATGCCGTCTCGTTTTTGCATCAGCCGTCCGCATTATTTATCGATGAACCGCTGATCGGACTTGACCCCTATACCATCCGACTGATCAAAGATCTGCTCAAGCGCAAGACCGATGAAGGGATGTCGATATTTCTGACAACCCATATCCTGGCCCTGGCCGAAGATATTGCCGACCGCATCGGCATCATCCATCATGGACGGCTTGCCGCCGTCGGAACGCTTGAAGAACTGCGCGTCCAAAGCGGTGTTTCGGGCACGCTTGAAGATATCTTTCTCCAGCTTACCGCTTAACCCATATGCCTCCCCACGCCACACAATGCGATAACCGATCCCCCGCTACCGACGCCTGCCGGCCCGGTCACGCTGGACGAAATGCGGACGAAGCATCCGTCATTGCGGTCGGCATGAGTGGCGGCGTCGACTCCACCATGGCCGCTCTCCTTTTGAAACAGGCGGGGTATCAGGTGATCGGGCTGACCATGAGTATCTGGGATGGATCAGTCCCTCTAAACGCAACCAAGGCTTCCGGCTGTTTCGGTCCCGACGAAGCGCAGGACATTGATAAGGCGCGACACTATGCCGAGCGTCTCGGCATTCCCCATCACGTTATTACGCTGGCCGGCGAATACCGCCGCAATGTCCTTGATTATTTTTGCGCCGAATACCGCCGCGGCCGGACGCCGAATCCATGTGTTGTTTGTAATCAACGCATTAAATTCGGATTACTACCCGAGCAGGCACGGGTACAGGGAGTTCAATTCGACCGTTTCGCGACCGGGCACTACGTTCGTATCCGACATGATCGCGACAGCGGCATTTACCACTTGTTACGCGGCATCGATCGTGATAAGGATCAATCTTATTTTCTAGCCCGGCTTACCCAGCGTCAGCTCGCCGGCCTGATGTTCCCGCTTGGTAACCGGCGCAAAAAAGATGTGGCTGCACTGGCCAGAGACAATGGGTTCGAAGATGTCGCCGAAGGTCCCGAAAGTCAGGACTTTATTGCCAGCGATGATTATTCACCGCTTTTCAACGCCACGGACATTATCCCGGGTCCGATCATCGACCAAGACGGAAAGCTCTTGGGCCGGCATCGAGGGATCATCCATTACACGATCGGGCAACGCGCCGGTTTGGGTGTCAGCGCCGGAACCCGGCTTTATGTCAAGGAATTACAATCGGCAACCAATACCGTTGTGCTTGCGCCGCGGGACGCCTTATATAGCCGTGCCATGATCATCGATCAAGCCCACTGGATAGCCGCCGCGCCGCCGCGCAACGCTACATGTCATATCCAGTTGCGGTATCGTCACCGCAGCGTAGCAGCCCGCCTTGAACAGATTGAGGCCAACCGCTGGGTGGTAACCTTCCAAGATCCGCAATTCGCTGTAACGCCTGGACAAACAGCGGTTTGCTATCGAAACAGCGAATGCCTTGGCGGCGCCTGGATCGAACAAGCGCTGGACGGAAGAGGAACGCCGAAATGAGCGTAACCATTTGCCGCCTGCTGACGGCATCACTGAAGTGTTTGGCTAGCTCCTTAATCATGGATTCCTTGAGTACTGGCTAGGCATTAATAGAAGGCCCGTTTTCCATAAGGTACCGTTCGGCATCAAGATTCCAGAGGCCATCGTGTTGATCGCACAGCCGTGCCAGTTCGGCGAATACCGGGTCCTTTTTGCCTCGTTCGGCAAAGTCGCTTATGGCAACCAGCGGAATGTCGAGGTGAGTGTACAACAATTTTTTGGCACCCGGAAGATCAGGCAGTTTTGCGATGGTTTGCGCGCCGCAGGTCATGCCGCCGATGTGCGAAATCATGGCGGCTGGGTTGATACGGTTCTGCCCCATCAACTGCAGGGCTTCCTTCATGTCATCGGTGTTGCCGCCGGACGTTCCCACGATATGGGTTTCCGCGTAATGCACGTTATAAAAATTAAATTTGGCGGAAAAGGAGGCATCCGTCGGTCCGGCAAAAAAGTTCAGGCATCCGTTGCGGCCCAGAATGGCATCGGCTTGTTCAACCACAGGAACAACCGGTGCCAGCACGAAAACATCGTCATATCCCTGGTCATCGACGAGTTGCTGCAGCGCCGCCACCGGATCCGCGGTCTCGCGGGTATTGCGGTAGACCAGTTTGACGCCCCGTTTGGCGGCCGTTTCCGGCGGGAACAACTGGGCGGCGCGCGTCAGGCGATCGTTATCGACATCGGTCACGACCAGCAATCCGGGACGGCGCGGCCCGTTAACGAGGTAATCAACAAACCCGAGCCCCATGGGTCCGGCGCCCGCCAGCATGGCGCAACGCCCGCCCTCAATGATTCCCATATGGTGCTGATAGCTGCCGTAACGGATGTGATACTGGGCGTGGGCGGCTCCGATAATACATGACATCGGTTCGCTCAGTGATGCTTTAAAAAAGCCTTCGCCTTCGAACGGCAGTAGACAACCGCTTTCCATGACACAGGACGGAATGACCACAAAGGTCGCCATCCCACCCACGGTTTGAAAGGAGTACCCGGGCGCGTCGAGCGTTCCCTTGTATCCCAGCGCCGGTTGAATCGAAAACTTCATGCCCTCCTCGAATTGGTCGGCCCAACGGCGGCCAACTTTACGCAGGACACCCGCGAATTCATGACCGATAATAGTCGGGTTGTCCGCGACATCGTCGGGAACCCTTTTGTGGGCGGCGCCCAGCAGGGCAGCCTTATGCGAGGACATACAAACCGAATCAGTAAAAACCTCGGCCAGGATCGCGTCCTCGCCGATCTCGGGCAATTCAAAAGATTCCAAGCGTAAATCGTTACGACCGTATATGCGAAGCGCTGTAGTTTGCATCATCAGGGTTTCTTTCTTGTTTACGTTGTCCGCGCCAAATGGGTCCATAAGGCTCGCAACCCTTGTTCCATGGAATATTGGGGTGTAAATCCGAGCCGTTGCTGGGCGCGTTGGATATCGGCAACCGAATGGCGGATATCGCCGGGACGCGCATCGTGGAATACCGGGTTTGTTTTGCAACCGGTCAATTGTTCCAATACTTTAAGCACATCCAGCAGAGACTGCGAATTTCCGGTGCCCACATTAATGACGTCGCCGTTACCGACAGTCTCGGCCGCGGCGGCCAGCAGATTCGCTTGCACCACATCGGCAACGAACACGAAATCGCGAGTCTGGCGTCCGTCACCGTATATATCGGGTGCCTGTCCGGCACGTAAACGCTCGGTAAACCGCGAGATAACCCCGGAATACATGGACTTCGGATCCTGACGGGGGCCATAAACGTTGAAATACCGCAAGGCAACCGTTTGGATCCCGTACAGGTGTGCATAGACGCGCAGGTAATATTCGCCCGCGACTTTGGCAAGCGCGTACGGTGATTCAGGAGCGGGCCGCATGGTTTCCCGTTTGGGAGTTTCGGGCGAGTTACCGTAGGCGGCCGCCGAAGCAGCGAAA